>CALUTM010000003.1 GCA_944323705.1 Candidatus Gastranaerophilales bacterium | reverse complement strand
ATGTAGCAAAACATAGCACTGTGCTCTACTTCTTGTAACATCATCATATCCTTTGTATCTCTATGCCACATTTGCACAAGATAATAACATCCCGACGTATGTTGTGTTACAAAAATTTACAATGGAAGGATGCTAAAAAGTCGGAAGATATATCTTTTCCGCAAACTCTTAAAACGAGAGTCTTGTTAATCAGATATCAAAAAAGATTCCCCGGAACTCACAAATTAATAATCTTCTCTTCCCTTAGATTTCAAGTACTCCCTTATCTGGTTTAAGGAGAATTGAATAATTCTGGTTATTCTTGAGGGTGAGAGACCAACCATATTGGCAATATCCTTTGCCTGCATGTTTCTGTAAAAACGATACTCAACAACCGTACGCTCTTTTTGGGGTAACTTTGCAATGGCTTGTTTAATAAGCTTGCTCATCTCAACAATTTCAGCCTGCTCATCAGGCATTGCAGATGTATCTTTTATAAAATCAAACGGGGATGCATTATCCGTCGCCGCCGCAGCCAAACCGTCAATGGATAAAATGGTTTCATAAACCGCCTCACGGACCTTGGTCGGAGAAATACTGAATCCCATATCCTCAGAGCCATTATCATCCGCTACCGCATCAGAAACATAGTCGTCATCTTCCTTCTTATGTTTCAGCGTATACCATTTATACCTGTGTCTTAATTCATTACGTATTGCCCACTTAACCGCAGTACCTATATATGCGTCGTTATAGCGGGCAAGTTGTTCTTCCGTTTTACCTTTAATCAAAGTTTGCACGGCAATAATACCTATACTAACCAATTCTTCATACTCAATCATGTGGTTAGGTATACGTCTGTGCTCAACTCTTGCTATTTTCTGAACAATACCTACATATTGTTTGATTAAAGTCTTATTATCCATCTTTTCTTATTAAACTAACCTGATTTAATCATACCTTGATTTTAATATTTTTTCAAGGTGTAAAGTTTATTATACTTTAACTTTGCCCTTTATTTTTTAAGCCGTAGACAAACAGTAAAATTTCAGCAACAGCCTTATAGAGTTCAGGCGGAATCTGCTGGTTTAAATCCACCATTCTGAATAAAGCCCTTGCAACAGGGGCATTGTCTATTACCGGGACATTATGTTGTATTGCAATATCTATAATCTTTTTGGCAATAAGCTCCGTACCCTTTGCGGTAAGAGTCGGAGACTGCATAGTTTCTGCATCATACTTAAGAGCACAAGCAATATGGGTCGGGTTTCTTACTACAAAATCCGCATCAGGAACCGAATCCATTGCACCCTGCTGCAGCATCTGCATACGCCGCTGCCTCAAAGCAGCCTTTACATGCGGATCACCTTCGGAGTTTTTGTACTCGTCCTTTATTTCCTTAAAAGACATTTTCTGGTCTTTCAAAAACTTCCATTTCGTAACCCCGTAATCCGCTGCTGCAATGATTAAGAAGGCAATACAGGCTTTATAAATAAATTCAACAATTAATTTCCCAAACTCAATCATTACCGCAAAATGGTTGTCAACAGCAGCAAGCATAAGTATGCTTTCCAGATGTGCCTTATACACCGACCAACCGACAAGCCCCAATATCGCAACTTTTAGGATATTTTTCCCTAACTCGAATAATGTTTTAATCTGAAACAAATTTTTAAAATATTTCATAGGATTCAATTTATCGAGCTTCGGAACCAACGGTGCCACAGCAACAAGAGGACCAACCTGAATAAAGTCTCCTATAATTGCCACAAAAGCCGCAACTATAAGAATAGAGCCGATAATTGCAACCGCGGGAATCAGCGTAACGGTCAGCATGTAAGGAAATCCTATTTCCGAAAGGTGCTGATTGGGAATCTGCTCATAAAGGGTCCTAAAAAGCCCCACAATAAGCCGCCAAATCATAGGAGCAAGCATATTTATAAATGTAAACATAACAAGAAGAGACAATGCGGTAGACACGTCCTTAGACTTTACGACCTGCCCCTCTTTTCTCGCTCGCTCTAATTTCTGGGGAGTGGCATCAAATTGTTTATCTTCATCACCCATTCTGTACCCGTTGGATTTTCTACATTAATATTCTATCATAAACCCGTTTTTTAGTGTACAATGTTCACAAGGAGTATTTTATGAAAAACACTTTATTTATAATTCTATCGTTGCTGACATTGGCAGGAGCTTCATACATCTACCTTAACCTAAGCGGAAAAACTGCTTTTGTATCACTATTCGCATGCGGGTTTCTGCTTGGTATTTTCTTAATGAACCTGATAGTTAATGTCAAAGATGAAAAACTCAAAAATTACAAAAGAAAATTAGAAAAAGAAGCCGTATCTTCTGACGAAAACAGTTCCAAAATAAAAGTTCTTGAATCAAAAATTCAGGTACTTGAAAAAGCTCTTGAAAATGCCCTGAAAAATTCATAAATACGTATCGGAGCATAAAATATTTGCTGAAGTAGAGGAGCTAAAAATCTGAAATTGACAAATTCTTGACACTTTTCAGCAACTTCTTGATGTAACAATTTGTAAATCTTCATTTTCTTGATATGTACAATAACAAAAAATTTAATATAATAAACTTAAAGGGATGAGGATGAAAATAAATTCAATCAACAGAATATATTATCAGCCAAAAGTAAAGCAGAGCAAGAGTATTTCACTTGCGGAAAACAGAAGTTTCCGCGGAACAAAAGGTTTTATAACAGGGGCCATTGCCGGAGGGCTAATGGCCTCTTTGTTTACCGACCTGTTTCTTGTATCGGCAGCCGTCGGAGGTATCATTGGCGACTGGATTGAAAACTTAAAGAACAAAGACAACAATAACAACTCAACAAACAGAACTTAAGGAGAGGCATTATTATGATGATTCAACCAATAAATTCAATTAACAAAAATATCAACAGCATTAATTTTCGTAATTCGGCACAAACCGCACCCCCTAAAGCCTTGCCGAAAGAATCCTCCGATGTTATTCAGTTCTTGCAGGCAAAAGACAAAAAAGATAAACAAAACCAACTTATACAACTTGGAGGTGCAGTACTGATTTTGGCTGGAACTTTTGCTTTCCTCCCCAAAATAATAAAATCTTCTACCGAAAAGAAATTAAAAATTGATGCCAAAGAGCTTACAAATGACTTCTTTAATTTAAAAGATGACAAACAAATCCCAACGTTAGAGACTTGTAAAAGCATCGACAAAAAGCTTAAAACATTTTTACAAAATCAAGTAGATTTATCAAAGGCAACAGCCCGGGACCTGGAAGCAACAGGAATGCCAAAGAGTGCCAACAGGTTAATTATGTATGGTGCTCCCGGCAGCGGAAAATCATTTTTTGCCAAAATTTTTGCAAAAACATTGGACGCCGAATACAAAGAAATCATGTATGCCAATTTTAATTCCAAATGGGCAGGCGAAGGAAATGAAAGACTTGCGGCTATTTTTGAGGATATTCTGAAAGTTGCCAAAAAGAATCCCGAGAAAAAATATGTAGTAAACTTTAATGAAATAGATTCAATCGTCATGCCAATAGAAGATATCGCCGCAAGCGGACGCAACGGAGGCGGACACTGGATGAGTAAATTGGAAGAACGCTCAACATTTTTAAACTACGTGGATAAAATAACCGAAACCACACCAAATGTTACCCTCATCGGAACAACCAATCTGTCTCCCAAAAATAACGGGCTGGACGGAGCCGCCATGAGCCGTTTCAAAAATATTATAGAAGTCTCATACCCGGAAAAAGAGTGCTTAAAGGAAGCCATAAAAGCACACCTTAAAGAATTTGATGCGGGAAAAGAGTTTATGGACAAAAACAAAGAGGAACTTGAAAATTTTGCACAGCTTATGTCCGATAAAAAATGTTCCTACAGGGACCTTAACAACATTATTGATTCCTCGAAAAACCACTACTTAAGAGACTATCTCAAAGATAAAAATTCAAAATACAAATATGATTATCTCAAACAAGCCCTTGACGATATCGGACTGACTGACGGCGAAATCAGCGGAATAGCAAAGGGGTAAATCCACTAAACGGTGCATATTGATTATCTTTTAACTTTAATGTAAAATAATGTAAAGAATATGAGGAGCGTCAAATGACAGATTATAAAAAGATATTGAGTTATGTACCAACAGTTATAGAATCATCCTCACGCGGTGAAAAATCTTTCGATATTTTCTCAAGACTGCTGCGTGAAAGAATAATTTTTCTCGGGACGGAAATTGACGACGATGTAGCCAATTCCGTTGTAGCACAGCTTCTTTTGTTAGACAGCGAAAATCCCGAAAAAGATATTATGCTCTATATCAACTCCCCCGGAGGTGTTATAACCGCAGGCATGGCAATTTATGACACAATGAATTTAATTAAAGCCGACGTTCAAACAATCTGTCTGGGTGAAGCTGCATCTATGGGAGCCTTCCTCCTTTCTGCGGGTGCAAAGGGAAAAAGAATGGCTCTTCCGAGTGCAAGAATAATGATTCACCAACCCTTAGGCGGTGCGAAAGGTCAAGCAACCGATATTGAATTGGAAGCTAAAGAAATTTTGAGAATGAAAGATATGTTAATCGGAATTATGGCAGAAAATTCAGGTCAGGCATTCGAAAAAGTAAAAGAAGACTGCGAACGCGACCACTATCTATCAGCAGCAGAAGCCGTTGAATACGGATTGATTGACAAAGTCGTTACTTCTGCCGAGGGATAAGACAAATTTTGCTATATAAAATCAACAATTGTATTTATTACAATTGTTGATTTTTGTTTTACTTCATACTAGAATATTGCTAATATGTGTAGCCGGGTTGGAATTAAAAACCTTACCGGAGTAATATAAATTAAGGAGAAAAATTATGACAAACAACTACTCAACAAACGGGGCATTAAATTCAAAAAATTCTGCCTCATCATTTTTGTTTACCTCGGAATCTGTTACTGAAGGTCACCCTGACAAGGTTTGTGACCAGATTTCGGATGCGATTTTAGACGAATTTTTAACCAAGGACCCTCAATCCCGCGTTGCGGCTGAGACTACCGCAACTACAGGCATGGTTCTTGTGTGCGGTGAAATTACTTCAAATTGCTACGTAGATATTCCGCAAATTGTCAGAAATACTGTCAGAAATATCGGGTATGAAGGCTCTGCAGGAGGCGGCTTTGACTGCGATACCTGTGCCGTTTTAACAAGTATTGATGAGCAATCTGTTGATATCGCAGGGGGTGTTAATAAAGCTCTTGAAAGCAGAAGCGATAATGCGGACACCTCAACGAGCGAGACTGAAAATATAGGTGCGGGAGACCAGGGTATAATGTTCGGTTACGCTTGTAATGAAACGCCCGAATTAATGCCGCTCCCCATCAGTTTGGCACACAAATTGTCATTCAGACTTGCTCAAGTCAGAAAGGAAGGTATCTTAAGCTACTTAAGACCTGACGGCAAGTCACAGGTTACGGTTGAATATAAGGACGGAAAACCCTCAAGAATACATACAATATTGATTTCTACCCAACACGCTGCCGAAATTAACGGAATCAGCGATAATTCCAAAGTTCAACAGATTATAAAAGATGATTTAAAAAGATGCGTAATTGATTACGTATTTGAAACAGAATCAATTAAGCCCGATTCAAATACAATCATTTTGATTAACCCGTCAGGACGTTTTGTAGTCGGCGGTCCGCAAGGTGACTCGGGATTAACCGGCAGAAAAATCATTGTTGACACATACGGCGGCTACTCCAGACACGGCGGCGGAGCTTTCTCCGGCAAAGATCCGACGAAAGTTGACCGTTCTGCCGCTTATGCTGCAAGATATGTTGCAAAAAATATTGTTGCATCAGGTATTGCAGATAAATGTGAAATTGAATTGGCATACGCTATCGGCGTAGCAGAACCGATTTCCATATACGTAGACACGTTTGGAACCGGAAAAATCTCGGATGACAAAATCTCTGCACTTGTTCGTGCAAATTTTGATTTGAGACCTGCTGCTATTATCTCAAACTTTGATTTAAGAAATCTGCCTGCCAAAAACGGCGGAAAGTTTTACCAAAAATTAGCCGCATACGGGCATATGGGACGTACAGATATTAACGTGCCCTGGGAAAAGGTTGATAAGGCGGAAATTTTAAAAAAGTCATTATCTGATGCTTATGCATTATGTTAACAGACAAAGCCCCGATTAAAATCGGGGCTTTGTTTATTTATGTAAAAATTTTTCACGCGGATAATGACAAATCAATATTATTCATATATGATAGAAATGAGGATGGAGAAAGGGGATTCTTAAGTGTTTGTGAAAGCTCTTTCTCAAATAATAATAAGGAGTTTTGGCTCGTGAATAACAATAAGAAGATTGAAACTGTTAATCCAATAGAAAGTGCTTTTTCAAGAGATGATGATGCCTTTACCGCTCTTTCTACATCGGCTTTGCTTGCAAAAAGCTCCGTTCCGTATTCCCACAGAAGAATTGCGGATAATTATGTTATCATAAAAAGGGTCTATCGGTTTCAGGCTGTTCAGAGCAGAATATCCAATGCAGAATTGCAGCTCCTTAAGAAATATGATTTCAACACGTTGGAATTTTCTACCATCAAGCAGGTTAATGAAGAATTGTCATATCTCAAAAAATGGTCAACTTCCGGGAATGAACTGCTGAGAAAGGATGCTGACAATTTGTTACAAATCAGATGCAAAGAATTAAAATATATTGTTGCCAGCAGATACGCAACAGTCACTAACGAAATATATAACGGCTATAAAGCTCTTGAAAAGTATTTTGAAGAGATTTCTAAATTTTACTCTCCTATAAGTTAACAAAATTTAACAATCAGGCAATTTTACTTTTTTACAGGTTTTGTTATAGCCGGAAGGTTGTAGCATGAATATAAGTCCCACAAGTTCTAAAGATATAAAGCAGCCTGCCTTCGGGCACGGCAATCCTTGGTCAGACAGCCCTTATTCTATTAAAGACAGAGCAATAATTGCAGGGACAACCGCTTTAGGGGTGGCGGGCGGACTTGCTATTTTATCAAAATGTGCAGGTTATTCGCTTAACCCTAAAAAAATGTTCAAAAATTTTAAGGGCTCATACCTGTACAAAGCTCCCTATGACGAAAAAGAGATTATCACAATGGGGGCAGGCTCATGTCTCGGAGGTTTGGCAGGCGGTTATATAGTAGACAAAAATCCTGACAACCGAAAAGCAAAGTTGAGAGAAACTCTTATGCAAATCGCCAACATCTCAATACCTATAATATTTGTTGTAAGGTTTGCAAAAGGGGCCAAATATCTGGGACAAAAATTTTTTGAAAAGAACATGAAGGTCGAGAATTACAGAACAAAGGTTTATAAGGCAACGGGAGCCATTGCCGGAATCTTTGCCGGAGTATACTTGAGCAATATAATTGCAAATAAAATCAATGAAAAAATCTTTAAAAAAGGGAAAGGACGCCCCGTACAACTAAGCGATTTTTCCGCACACCTTGACGATTTTTGTATGGCAGCAAGACAAATTGATGAAAAAAATCCCCTGATACACAAGGTTACAATGTGCATTCCTCTTGCACTTATGGTTGCAGGTAATGAAGTAGGGAACAAAACCCATGAAGCGGGCGAACATGAGAAAAAGCATTAAAGAGAACTATCTTTAATGCCTCACAAAACTGTTATTCTCCCAAAATCCAATTCTAAATTAAGCAAGTCCCAAAGCCTTTCTATACCAAGAAAAAGATTCTAATTCAGTACCATTGAATGTTGTTTTGATTTGCTGTTTTTTCAAATAGTTTTCAAATTCATCATTAAATGCAGACTTAACTGTTTTTGATTCTTTAGAGATTAGTTTCATATTTCATTCTCCTATATTAGTAACACACATATATAAAATTTTGCTTTTTATCAGTTAAAATTCCACACCTTTGAGCCTATTTTATCACAAAATAACACCTATCGCAATGCCTATGTAAAGAAATGTTAGCAAATTTTCAAAAAATCATTCTTTAGGGTAATGGGTATATAATCACAAAGAATACTTATTGATTTAGACTTTAGTTTAATGTATTGTAAATAGGTAACAGGGTAATCAGGAGTTAGGAATATGTACAACGTTGCAATAATAGGAGCCGGACCTGCGGGTATTTTTTCTGCGTTAGAGATTGTAAAATTACGTCCCGAATGGAAAGTAATCTTAATTGAAAAAGGACAAAAAATTGAGAAAAGAAAATGCCCTCTAAGAGAAGGTTCTTCCAAATGTGTTAACTGTAAACGCTGCGGTTTATTGTGCGGTTGGGGAGGTGCAGGAGCTTTTTCTGACGGTAAACTAACCCTTACACCCGATGTAGGCGGTCACCTGATTGATTATATGTCAAGAGAAAAGGTTGAAGAACTGATAAAATATGCTGATGATATGTACCTGGAGCATGGTGCAACTGATGAAGTTTTCGGAACCGATATGGAGATTTTCAGGGAAATCGAACGTCAGGCAGTACTTGCTGAACTTAAGCTTGTTCACTCACCCGTGAGACATTTGGGTACGGAAAGAAGCCTGGACGTACTTAAACACATGCAGGATTATCTTGATAGCAAAATTACAATCCTGAACAACGTTACCGCTCAAAGCCTGATTGTTGAATGTGAGCAGGTTAAAGGTATTGTCCTTGATAATGGAGAGACAATTCATGCCCAATATACTATTATCGCACCGGGGAGAGAAGGTGCAGATTGGCTAACACATGAATTTGCAAAAAACAAAATAGGCATGGTAAACAATGCAGTGGACGTAGGTGTCAGAGTAGAACTCCCTGCTCCTGTTTTTGCTCCGCTTACAGACAAACTTTATGAATCAAAATTGGTCTATTATTCTCCAACATTCGGAGATGAGGTCAGAACATTCTGTATGAATCCGAACGGAGAAGTTGTACAGGAAAACTATAACGGGATTGCAACCGTAAACGGACACAGTTACGCAAACATAAAAACAAATAATACAAATTTTGCACTGCTTGTAAGTAAAAAATTTACAGAGCCGTTTAAAGAACCAATTGCTTATGGTCAACATATTGCAAGCCTTGCCAATATGTTGGCAGGCGGAATCCTTGTCCAAAGGTTCGGGGATCTGTTGGACGGACGCCGTTCTACTCCTGACAGAATCAATTCGAGCATTATAACTCCGACCCTGAGTTGTGCAACCCCGGGAGATTTGAGTCTTGTAATACCTTACAGACAATTAAAAAGTATTATAGAAATGCTGTTTGCTCTTGATAAAATTGCTCCCGGAACAGCTTCAAGATACACTCTTCTTTACGGTATAGAAGTCAAATTCTACTCCGCAAGAGTAAAGTTAACAAATGAACTTGAAACAGAAGGAGTTAAGAATCTATTTACAATAGGTGACGGAGCAGGTGTTACCAGAGGACTTATTCAAGCGTCGGCATCAGGTGTTTATGTTGCACAAACCATTTGTGCACGAGGCTAGAATATGTTAAAATGGCTATATGGATGGAGTTAATCAGGAATATTTAGACGACTTAAAAACCAAAGTTCATGACAAAATAGAAAACCTTGATTTATACCAGTTTAAAGGAAGTGTATCTAAACTTGTCGGCTTAACGGTAGAAGTTAAATTACCCGGATTAAAAATCGGAGACCTGTGCTACATAGAAGCAGCTACGGGGGAAAAGAAGCCTGCCGAAGTCGTTGCGTTCAAGGGTGATGCCGCACAGTTACTGCTTCTTTATGACGGAGCGGGTATCGGACAGGGTAGTTTGGTGCAAACAACAGGAAAACCAATTATAATTCCCGTCGGTGATTTTCTTCTAGGGAGATTAATAAACCCGATGGGAGAACCTATTGACGGGAAGCCTTTAAATACGGAAGGAGCACTGTGGCGTCCTGTTGAAGGTCCTCCGCCCGGGCCGTTTGAGAGACCTATTATTTCGGAAATGTTCTCTACGGGAGTTCGTGCAATAGATTCTTGTTTAACTTTCGGTTGCGGACAACGTATGGGTTTATTTGCTGGCTCAGGTGTAGGGAAAAGTACACTGTTGGGTATGATTGCAAGAAATTCCGATGCGGATGTAAACGTTGTTGCACTGATAGGAGAACGTGGCAGGGAAGTTAAGGAATTCGTTGAGGATGCTCTGGGGCCGGAAGGTATGAAAAAGTCCGTACTGGTCTGCTCTACAGGGGACCAACCGCCGCTTATCAGACAAAAATGTCTGCTCACGGCAACATCTGTTTGCGAATACTTTAGGGATCAGGGGAAAAAAGTATTCTTAATGACAGATACCATTACAAGATGTGCAATGGCAGGACGTGAAGTAGGCTTATCCATTGGAGAGCCTCCGACGATGAAAGGTTATCCGCCTTCAATATTTTCCTGGCTGCAAAAAGCATTAGAAAGAGCCGGTAACAGTCCTAAGGGTTCCATAACAGCTTTTTATACCGTTTTAATGGAGGGTGACGACATTAATGACCCTATCGTCGATACTGTGCGTGGTATTACGGACGGGCACATTTTTTTATCAAGAAAAGTTGCGGAAGCGAATCATTACCCCGCTATCGACATTTTGGGAAGTATTTCAAGGCTTATGTCCGCCATTGCGTCTCCTGAGCACAAAGAAGCTGCTGCAAAATTAAGAAAAGTTATGGCTCTTTACAGAGAAAATAAAGATCTTATTGATGTCGGAATGTATCAACCGGGAACCAACCCAAAATTAGATACTGCAATTGAAATGATGCCTAAAATCAATGCCTTTTTGCAGCAAAGAACAACCGACAGCGTTAATATGCAAAATACTATTAATACCCTTATTGAGATGATGTCGGGCGTAGATATTTAATGGCAAATTTTATTTTTAGAGGTTTTAATACTCGTAAAAGGAGGTCATCTTGAAAATTCTTGCCAATTATAATCAGACAACCTACAAGGGTGCTAATTTAAAATTTGTTGCAAATATCAGAGACAGGGATGTTTCCGTTTTTGAAAAATTACAAAAACAAAAAATCGAAACACTCTTAAAATATCGTGAAGCAAAAAAAATTGTAGAGTATTATCAGGAATTATTAAACAAATATGCAAATTCCGGCATCAAATCTAATATAATAACAGATGCAAAACGTGACTTGGAGGAAATGAAGGTTTTTAAAAATACTTTATGGAACAAGTTGCATGAAATCAATCTGGCTCTTCTTAAGGAAGAAGAAAAGAATTATTAAGAGGATTGCATGTTTATCAATAAAATAACACAGGGCAATACGACATTTAAGGGTATATATGACCCCAACATACTTATTACTGGTAGTTCCGGCTATATAGGAAGCCACCTGATATCGGAGCTTACCTCAGAGGGGTATAACTGTATTGTGTGCTGCCGAAATAAAAATAAAAAAGAATATTTAAAAAAAGTTATTGATGAAATAAATTCCACAAAAACAGACAAAAGTTTGTATTCCTTTGCAGATACCGATTTAACCGACGAGGCTGAAATAAAAAAATTAATATACAGAAATAAACCGATAGACGGCGTTATTCATTTAAGCGGCTCGACATATAATTCCGAATCAATAGTCAACCCGAGAAAATACTATGCAAATAACGTATTTGCTTCGGGAAATCTTGTAAATGCAATGTTGGATAATGACATAAAAAACCTTCTTTTTGTATCAACGGCCTCCATATATACGGATAATACCCCGAAACCAGTAAACGAATTAATGCTGCCAAATCCCAAGACTCCGTATGCAAAGACAAAATATATGGCTGAAGAGCTTATAAACGACTACAAAACGTACGGGCTGAAACCGATTATTTTGAGACTGTTTAATGTAGCAGGTGCACACGGAACCAACGATTTAGATATAGGAAAAAACGTAATTACGGTTCTTTTAAATTTAATAAGGGAAGGCAGAGTATTCACGCTTATGGGGAATAAATACCCTACAGAGGATGGTACATGCGTAAAAGATTTTGTGCACATAGATGACGTCACGAAAGCAATATCCCAATCAACAAAAAAACTGTTGGAAAAAGACTCCAAGGGAGAAACCTATAATGTCGGAAGCGGTGTCGGAACATCTCTCGGAACAATTATCAAAAAAAGCCTTGATATAACAGGTAAAGAAATTCAATTAAGAATAAGCTCTCCGCTCAAAGATGAAGTCCCGAGTCTTATTGCCGATAACACAAAAATTAAAACAGAGCTTGGATGGATGCCGCGAAAAAATATAGATGACATTATTCAAAGTGCCTGGAAATGGATTGTCCGAAACGGAGGAAAAAAATGATTTTACCGCTTACTCTAATTAGCACCAATACTAAAATCGCAACAATAAACAAACCGACTTTTAAACGCGGAGAAAAGCCAAATCAGGTTGCTTTTATCTCGTTTGAAACCGTTCCGATAAACAAGACGGGAGGCATGGCGGATGTAGTCGGAGAGCTTGCACCGGAACTTAACAAACTCGGCATGGACGTAAGATGTGTTATACCACTTTTGAATGCAAAAAACGGAGTTCAACGTAACAAAGACGGAAAAACCATATACAAAACCCCTAAAGGCAAAGAGTTTGAAATCAAGGATTTGGGGCTTGATTTTCAATATACCTACGGTACACAGAGAGGAATAGGGAAAATATTCAAAGTTAATGACAAGTCGGTAAAGTTTCCCGTATACGTAACTTACTGCCCCGACGATGTTTCGAATAACAGTACGGAATATCAGGGTTGGATTATGGATCAGGTAAAGAATCAGGAGGCATTTTGTAAAGCAAGCCTTGAAGCACTAAAAAAACTCAACAACAAAGAAGAAGGGTTTAACCCCAAATATGTTATGTCTTACGAGTGGACAACCGCCCCGATAATAGAAGCAATGAGCAAGCACACATATTCTAGCGACAAAATAGAAATAGAAAATATAAATAACTTCGGTCCGGTATATCAGGGCAGAGTAGGCTCTCCTGTTGTTGCTCCGTATGTTTTAAACAGCGGAGAACTTAAAGCCCATTGTGATGAGCAAAGAGTACGAACATTGCTGGAAGAAATAAGCACCGCAGTGAAAGCAAGAGCAGGTTTTGACTCTGAATTAAATATCGAAAACGAAATCAAAAGAGGAGATTACGTAAGTGCGTATATAAAAATAGCCCAAAACTACGAAAAGTACATACCTTATACTACTAATCACCTTGGTTTTATGGACGATTTTCTAATGAACAGCTTCCCAAACAAAGGTTGGTTTAAGGGTTATTACAATTTCTATGTTCCCGCAGTCAGAAAATCAGACTCAATTGTAAGCTGCTCCGATACCTATTTGAGAGAACTTGCGGAAGAGGACAGGTATTCGGACGGGCTCTCAAATCTCATGAATCTGGAGCGGTTAAAAAGTTTTGGTATTACAATCGGAATGGATTACAGCCTGCATAATCCATCTGCGACAGAGAAAGAAACGACCAAGCCGATAAAATACCCCTTTTCTGCGGAACCTGAAATTGTCAAACAAAATCCTTTGCTCTTGGATTACAAGCAGGGAAAAGCCCTAAATAAAGAATATCTCCAAAAAATTCTGGGGAAAGAACAGGAAGGCAAAACCAATGAATACGTCGGGGCAAAACAATACGGATTCTTAAAGCAGGACAAAAATGCCTTCGTCTCAACATTTATCACAAGGTATGACCCTCAACAAAAAGGAGTTGACATTGCGGTTAAGGCAGCTGAGATGTTATTGGAAAAAGAAAAAGACGCCCAAATAATCTTAGCAGGACCTGATTTTAACCAAGAGTACGCACTCATCAAAGAATATATAGACAAGGTGGTTAATAAATATCCCGGAAGAGCGGTCCTTTGTGACGGTTTCATAAACAACATCGCTCAGTTTTATGCCGGTTCTGACACCGTTCTTATCCCGAGCAGATTCGCCCCGTTTGAGCTGGTACAACTACAGGGGATGAGAATGGGAGCAATACCGATTGCATCCAACTCAGGCGGTTTGGCTGAAATTATTGTGGATGAAAAAGACGGAGATAATAATACAATCCTTGGATTTAAGACCGATAAATCCTTGTTTTTGGAGGATAATCCGTATGAAGCTTATTGTTATACAATAAAAAGAGCTCTGGACGTTTATAAAAATCAACCCGAAAAATGGGATAAAATGGTTTTAAATTGTCTAAGATACAAAAGAACCTGGGATTTGCCCGCAAAAAAATATATGGAAACCGTATTTAACCCTAAAAATTACAGCAACATAAAAGATTTGTATTATCTGGACTCAAACTTCAGTACAGGTGCAATTTCTACGGGCAGTCCGAAGAAAATACGGGAAGATATTGAATTTTTAAAACACAAAGGCTTCAGCAGGATTATACAGATAGATGAAGAGGACCCGCAAATTAAGCAAGCCGCACAAAAATCGGGAATAAAATATATAAATATTAAATTAGGAGATACTCCCAATGAAGAAAGTACGCTCAAGCTTCTCAGGGAAATCGAAAATCAAGAAGAAAAAAGTTTCATAAACGAAATTCCGGGCAAAAATAACAAATCCATACTTGCCTGCTTTTATCTTGCTTACAAGACTTCTGCAAACCTCGACAACATTATGCAAAAAATATGGACGGAAAGAGAAAAAGATTTCTATGATGTTATATGGGGAGATAAAGAAAAAATTAAAAATATAATGGTAAAACTTTCAATACTCGGCAAAAAATACGGGCATGACATTACAAAAATCTCTCTCGGCGAACTTGTTTCCGTAAATCCTAATCTTATATATTCATTTGCCGAACATACAAAAAACATTCTGCAAAAATTTAAGGACCTCAAAAACCTTAAAGAAGTGGTCTATTCAGGCAGACACTATGTAAAATAAAATTGAAATTTTATTTTTTTATTATATAATTAAATGTGAAATTAAGTGATAATGTGTATTATATACAATATTAAATTTTGTAAAAATTTTATTTTAATTATCTAAAAAAAAGCAAAAAAAATTTTTTTACATTCTTTATATATGTAGAAGGAGTACTCGAAAGTGTTTGTAAATAAGATTAACGGTGTAACAAATTTAGGGTTTAAAGGCTATCAGCACGTAAAAAATGACGTTGGGGAGACCGTATTAAAGTTCAATTATCCTTACGACTATAAAAATGAGGATTGTGAAATACACATATATAAAGCAACCCCCACGGCTAATTACAACTACAAGCTTTCTGACAGCCCGATTTATAAATTTGCACTAAAGCCCGAAGGGGTTGAAGTTAATCTGCAAACAGTCACAAACCTCGGCAAAGAGGATGCTTTTGCATACAAAGTCGTAAGAAAAAATAAACAAACGGGCGAAGTTATAGAAACAGCAGATACCGGGGTAAAAATAAAACCGCAGGAAAACGGAGAATATGTTTTCAGAAACAGTGACGGCAGAAGATATCAGGATGTATTTAAAAAAGATGCGGAGGGCAATAATACATCAGAGAAATTGTTTAGCTATGAGACTATTGATTACGCAGATTCTGTTTCCAATTACACTCATACTCTTGTAACCCGAAAAGGTACAACTCCGATGACGCAGGGAGCGGGCTACCTTATAGCTCCTGATTCTTTCATGCCCGGAGCAAAATACAAGGGGTTTGATGACCCGAATACGGGCGAAATCTATTACGATAAAGAATACCAAAAGAAAATGGAAGGCGTTGTCAAGAATTTCTCAAACATCTATGGCGGGAATCTTGCAGGTTTACAGCGTATGATTCCTTACCTTAAACAAAACGGTACAAAGGTATTATTCACAAACCCGATTGCAAACGGTGCAAAAGGATGGTCATTGGGCTACTGGAACAAAAATAACATGCAAGTATCCCCAAATATCGGCAATACGGAAAACTTTGCTTCATTTTTCAGAGATTTATACAAAAACGGTATCAAATATGTATATGACGGAACATTTACCTCAGAAGGTTTAGAGGGTATTCACTTCCAATACGCGTTAAGATGGGCACACCAGAAACCGCAATCATATTACTGGTTCAAAATGAGTGCTCTTAAAGATTCAACCCTTGGACTCGGAGTTGTTCCTCAAAATAAAGAAAACCTGAGACACAGAATTATAAATGCTCCTTATAATTATGAGCTTCAATCTGACGGAACTTATAAAGCCGTCGAAAATCCCGATTATAACAGTGAAAAAGAAACGCTCGTTCAAATCTACGATGCTTCACAAGCAAGCGATGAACAGCTCAATAAATTAGATAAAGCGATTATCAATTATGAAAAGCTTACAAAAGGCAATGTACTTGACATTATTGACCATGATGATACGGTTATAAACTTCGTAATGCAAATTAATCCAAAGGAATATGCTAACAGGATTAAGGTAATCAATGAACTGAATAAAAAATTCGGTAAGAATATAAAATTGGATACACCTGACGGTACAATAATGGCTTGTGAATTTTCAAACTTCAAGTTTGACAAGAAGACAGAAGGCGGATTTGTTACCTGGGATGCCAACACAGACCTTGCCAAAATGAATTATCACATATCAGGCTATGATGAAAAGATTCTTCAAGCAATCCCGAATTTGTCACAACGTGATTATGAAAAACAGATGATTGAAAGAGGTGCAAGAGAAGCACAAGACATGGCAATCCAGTCAGGCAAATACTGGACGGGCAAAGTCAAAGATATTCAAACTATGTATATTGCACAAACGATTGGTAAAGCAAAAACAACTCAAGCAATAGAGAACTTAATAAAAGACGGTAAACTTCCGCAAGAAGCAAGCATCAGCAATGAAGTGTTGAACAACATTCTGAACGGAACTTATATGCTTGCACCGAAAGGAATTGACAACAAAGACGATATCACGGTTAGAGCCTTGATGAGAATGCCTCTTGATGCACTGGAGCTCGGTGAAAATACGGTCGGTGTACTTTCGACTTCGTACTTCTCTAACAGGGCAACAACAGACGAAACAATCGGGGTTTCAAGATTTGATTTAATGAAACAAAATAACCCGCACCTTGTTGAACCTTATACAAAAACTTACAAAAAGGTAAACAGCCTGTTTAATAACGAACTGAAAGATTTTGCAGATGCAATCATTGCTAAAGTGAATGATAAGTCTGATGAAAAGCTTTTGGATGCAAACGGTGATTACACCGAATACGGCGAATATGTAATGGAACTGGTCGGACAGGATATCGCAAAATACGCCTGGTTAAAATCTCTCGGAGGCGACAGCTTTAAGGTCAAAACACTTCAAAGCGGTGAAATTACGTATGATTATGAAACCTTGAAAGAAGGCACTACGCTTAAAGCGTTGAATATCAATGCAAACACACCTGAAGATGAAGCAGAACAACTTGAAAAGAAAATCAGAAAAGGTTTGAAAAAACTTTCCGATACGGATATTTCTTACGTTGCCGATTCAATAGCCAAAAGAATTGCAAATACGGACACTTCAAGCTTCAGACTTGCAGAAGCAATAACAGACCGCTCAAGCTTAGGAATGAATTGGAGGCTTGATGCTGCAAAAGATATGATGGACATGGATGCTATCAGAAATGAAGATGATGCTTTTGATGACGGATTTGACAATGTAATGGCATTCTGGAAAAAGTTTGTACAAACAGTAAAATCCGAAGACCCGAATTCATACATTGTAGCTGAAATTACGGATATTCCCGATTTGATGCGTGATACATACGGTACTGACTCCTGCCCTTATAATGGTGAAACTAATATTGGTCAGAAGTTCAACGGTGAACCCGATGCTTTCGCGAAGTTTTTCAATGAGACCGGGGTCACATCAGAAGCAGGGTATTCTTACTTCTTCACTAATCTTTTACAGGTATTCTCTCAAGCTTTTGATACCGGAAACGGTGCAAGTATGACGCATGACAGCTTCAAACCGAGATTGGAACTCCTCTTGCAAACAAGAAGTGCGGATTACTTGAGAAACCTCTGGACGTTTATGGACTGCCACGACAAGCCTCGTATGATTCACGGTTTAGCTCTTGATATGGAATTATTCCATAATAGCGGGAATGTACATAATAACAGACTTAAGACTTTACAAGTGTTAACGGGAGCTAAATCCATTGAAGACATTCCTATTAACATAAGATTAAACATAGATAATGATGACTACATGAGAACAGCAAGCACCAGAGCCGCCGCAATGAGCAGACTGCTGCTTGATGTATTCAATCAGGATATCAAATCAATGTTGTCGGAAGATGACCTTAAAAATATCAATGATGCAATCTTAGACCTGACAAACGGAAACTATCTGGGAGTCGGTAAGAACATTAACTATCAGACATTGGCTATAGAAGAGTTAACATCACTTGAAAAGGCATTTGAGACGATACTGAAAATGGCTGAAAACCACGGCTTAAAATTGTCCGATACGGAACGGAAACAACTTATTCAAGACGTGGTTAAAAAGGCAAACACTCTTGATTTATCAAATTACCGTGTTCTCGGCGACTTAGACTGGGATAAAGGCATAAGTGACGACGTAAAACATTTCAATGAAGCGGCTGCAAGCGATTTACTCGGTACAAGCGGTTACCATAAAAGCTACAGTTTGTTATCAATACAGTTAGCCCGACTTCTCAGAGATGCTTATAAAGAATCTCAAAAAATGCCGAATGCCGAAGCCGCAATTAAATCGGCATTAACGGATTTTGTCGAAAAGTATAACAGAGAAACCGTAAGAAAGAAAACAACTGAGCTCCCGAGATTTGAAGACCCGAGTATGAGCAGAAGGAAGAACGGTTATGCTGCAAGAGACATAAAAGTTGCAATAAAAATGGCTTTGAAACAGGCTGAATACAAGACAGGAAAAACCATTCCAAATAAAGAAGCGGTTATTGATTCAGCGTTCAAAGCAGCGACAGAACCCGCCGTTGTTAAAGCAGCCATGATTACCGAATTTTTTAAAGGACTTCCGGGTATTCCTACGACATACGCCGGAGACGAATTAGGGGCAACAGGTTATGAAGAAAAAGCTAAAAACATATATCTTCAAAACAGAAATGCATTGCCCTGGTCGGACCTTGATGAAGATTCCATCATCGGAAATTACAGAAAATCAATTATTGGAGCCATAAACGGAGCCTTGGCAGACAGAAGTAATCCGACTCTTCATTCCCTTAATGATGGAACTCCTTATATGATGGATGTTATGGTTGACGGACGAAATCGTGATGACGTTCAAAAAAGAATCGCGGAAATCAACAAAGAACTGCAAACAAACCCTGCGAATAAAGATGCTCTTGAAAAAGAACGCAGACAACTTACAAAAGAACTGGCAAAAATTGCCTGCATGATGCAGAGTGCTAACGGCGATATGACGGTTACGGTGTTTAATGCGGGAAATATCAATCATGACAGTAGGCATGACTACTTTAAAGATTTAGAAAACGATTACGGCATAAAAACCGAAGCCGATCGTAAAAAGTTCTTTGCAGAGAATAATATTGAATCAATTAATCCTAACAACAGGTATGTACCAATTCAGCCCAAAAGCGAATTAGACTGTATCTTAATAGGAGCAGGAATTGCAATCCCCGCAGGTACAATTTTTGCCAATGCCAATGCAAAAGATAAAGCGGAATATGTAGTCAAACAGATTGGCAATAAATTCGGAATCTTCCGCAAAGACGGCGGTAAAATCGTAATGGACGGAGTTACTGCAAAGAATGGTGTTATGATTCTCAAAAAACTGGCTTTCAGGGGCAAGAATCCAAGTTCTCAATACAATATCGTTTCTAATCCCTACAAACACAACGAAGTTCCTGTTGAGACAGGAAAGAAATTATCCATAATTTCTAAATAATAAGACACGAGGATAAAATGAGAGTCGCAGCAATAAATCGTTCTATATATAATAGAACAACTTTTCGAGGACTATTCCAAAACACGCCGAACATATCCGACAAATTTCGCTTTGGACTGGAAGCACTGGACAATAACTCCATTTTGACGGTAACAAGTAATGCAGAGAGTTCGGATATGATGCTGGAACTATACTCTGACAAAATAGACGTCCCGATACTCAAAAAATATACACTCAAAGTCACACCGTCCGACCTGAAAAACCAAAACGAACTTAAAGCCAATTTTGCAATATTCAAAAAAAATGACGGTTACTATGTTCTAAATATCGGTAACACTTTTGACCTTCTGGTTGTCAGAAACGGGGAATTTAATCCGCAAAAACACATGTTTAAACCGGGTGAAATAACAAAATTAGAAGAAGGAAGCATAATAGAAACGGGAGAATCGATTTATTCATACAAAGGAGAAAAAGATAAATTTATATTCAAAAAACCCTGTTATAACCCGGAGCGTGCAGCAAAATACCTTGAAGTAAAATCCTCGGTAGAAAATCCAACCCAAATTCATGAGTTCAACAAACGTACCATAGCAGCTATGTCAGAATCGAGACCTAAAATTACAACAAATCAGGAATTTAGATTCTGCGATATCGGCGGCCTGGATGGTGTTATTGAAAAACTTAAGCAATATGTAGTCCGGCCGATAAATTATCCTCAGGTATATAGTAACATTCGATTAAACAAGGGAATACTGCTTTATGGACCGCCAAGATGTGGCAAAACTCTTTTAGGAAAGGCTCTTGCAAATGAATGCAATGCGAAATACATTGAATGTAATGCCAATGAGCTTAAAACGGGAGAAGTCGGGGGCTCAGAGAGTAGAATCAGGAAGCTTTTTAAACAAGCGATTGCAGACGCACCATCAATAACTTTTATAGATGAATTAGACTCAATTGCAAAAAAGAGAGACGGCTCTTCTAATGCCAGATTTGACGATGCAATGGTTAATCAGCTGCTCGGATGCATGAGTGACCTGGAAAAAACTAAGGTTCCCGCTTTTATAGTAGCCGCAACAAATATGAAGTCTTTGATTGATAAAGCCTTACTTGCAACCGGAAGATTCGGACTTCATCTTGAAATACCAATGCCAAACCTTGAGGGCATAAAACAGATTTTTAAAATTCATTCCAAAAATCAGCCGATAGAAGAATCCACACCAATATCCGAAATTATCAAAAAAATGTTTGATAATAAATTTAACGGCTCTGATGTCGCAGAAACGGTTACGGATAGCTACTTTAATGCCCTTGAGCGTATGGGTATGAATAAAAAAATGGATGCCAAAACATTCTGTTATAATGACTTAAAAGAAATTATGATTAACAAAGATGATTTACTAAAGGCTGTCGAAAGAATTGTTAAGCAGAAGCTTTAACCAGCTCCGAAGCCTTTGCAACAGCCAATTTAAGCCCTTCCTGATTTGTCCAGAAGTTTGAAGAATTAATATACGGTTTTACGATTTTTCTCGCCCATGAGCCTACTGCAATTCCCATATAATTAATACCGCAAAGTTTGGCAAGTTCTGCGGTTTTGGAATTTGTTCCGCCGGACAAAACTATATGCACAGGTAAATTTGCATTCTGTATAATCTCTGCCATCGCTACAGCCTGTAATGTTGTTTTGTAACTGTCATCGGAACCGCTCATCGGAATTCCGTCCGCCTGAATTATTGTTGTATAAGGTTTTCTGTGTGCAATCATACTCCGTATTCTTGCAAGGACTTCCTTATTGCCGAAATTTTCCCTGTCTATACAGATTGAAGCGTATTTGGGATTGCACTCGTTAATAACATTCCATTTATACTCCAAATCCTTTCTATCATGCCCCATAATGTGTAATTCCAAAATCTCGACTCCGTTTTCTACCATATAAGGAAGTATATCTTTTACGTTGACATCCTTTTCATACATAGTTGCAGCACCTGTCGGGCACTTTTTGGCACACGTACCGCATCCGATACACCTCTTTTCATCAACGATTATAGAGGATAAAATAGCATCATTCGGGCAATGGCGGAGACAATTACCGCATTTTATACATACGCTCTCTCTTATTTTTGCTTTGGTAATGTGCGGATCACCTTTTATCCCCACACTCACGCAAAAATGATATTCATCAAGCTCTGCCAAAGAAACAGCCTCTTTTGCAGCCTCCAAAATTTCTTTATTAGCCGAGATGTCAAAATATTTACATCCTGCTTTTGCGTAAACATAAATTAACCTTTTTACGCTTTCACAATCTTCATTTCCCGCACCGCAAACAAGCTTAAACATTCATCAAAAACCTATGGCGTACTTAAATATTTTCTTAGACTTTAAATGTTTTGCAGAAGCCGTAGTGTCAACAGTAATCTCCGGTGTTTCTATTACACGCCCCGCACGCTGCAACATGTTATTCTGTTGGAGGGTTTTATCCACATTATTAAACGACTTTAAACTATCCAACTTATTTTGTAATTCTTCATTCTCATTATTCAAAATAATTGTCTGGCGGCTTAAATCATTGAGTTTAACCTCGCAAGATATGACAAAATAATAGCTCACAACAACGACCGCTATAAGCAAACTTAATATGACACATAATGTTTTATTCACTCTTTTTATTGCCATATCTCTTACAAAATTCTCCTTAGGAAAGTACCCTTCTATTATACTATTAACAGCCAAATTTTGAACAGATGAATCCACAAAAGATTTATTTTTCGGAGAATCCTCCGTTACATACTCCCTCTTTGCTCCACCTAATATTTTTCTACTGTTTAAATTATTTTCTCTCTTGTTGTTGATTCTTAAAGCCGAAACCAAATTTGCTACTCCTCACACCCCGCACCGTCAAGCATTTATTCTCCTTGCGCCCCTTAATTTAGCACTACGTGACGGTGGATTTTCTTTTATCTCCTCTTCGCTTGCCGTGATAGGTTTCTTGTTGACCAACTCTATTCTCGGCGGCGGGCATTTGCAAATCATATCATTGCATCTGCACTTACTGCTTTCATATTTGAAGATTTGTTTTACAATTCTATCTTCTAAAGAATGAAAACTTATTACAGAAATTATACCACCATTGTCCAATAAATCCAATATATCATGCAGTACAATGTTTACATTTTTTAACTCATTGTTAACCTCTATACGAATAGCCTGAAACACTCTTGTAGCAGGGTGTATATTAGATTTAATCCTAGGAGTAGCAGAGATAATAATATCAGCAAGTTCTTTCGTTGTTCCAATCTTTGCAGCCCTTCTAGTTTCAACAATCTTCTTTGCAATACGTTTTGAAAATCTTTCTTCACCATATTCACTAAAAATCCTCACCAAATCATCTTCCGAATAATTATTCACTACATCATACGCAGAAAAGTCGCTGTCGGTATCAAACCTCATATCAAGAGGGGCGTCCTTTGAGAATGAAAAACCTCTCTCCCTTTTGGTTAGTTGATGATATGAAGCACCCAAATCCAAAATGACCCCGCCCGTTATCTTTTTAATACCCAATTTTGCAAGCTCTGATTTTAAATTTGTATATGAAGATTTGACTATAGTCAGATTTTTATACCCTTTCAATCTTTCACTTGCATACCTGATTGCCTCTTCATCAACATCAAACGCAATCAGTCTGCCGCTTGGAGAAATTCTTTGAAGTATTAATTCGCTGTGTCCGCCGCCTCCTAGTGTACAATCAATGTAAATTTTTCCGTCCCGACACTCCAAGGCGTCGACAGCTTCATTTAGCATTACCGTATAGTGTTTAAAATCGCTCATACAAAAATTTTATCATACGTTTATAAGTTTATAAACCTTTTGAATAAATTTAATAAACTTCAAGCATAAATGTTACGGGACCGTCATTTATAAGCCCGACTTCCATCATTGCTCCAAATTTACCCGTTTTTGTATTTATCCCGTAGCCTTTTATTTCTTCTATAAAAGCCTCATAGAGTTCGTTTGCAATCTCCGGGGGAGCAGCCCCGTCAAAGCTCGGTCGCGTACCTTTCTTGCAGTCACCGCAAAGCGTAAATTGAGAAACTATAAGCATATCACCTTGTATATCGAGTAATGATTTATTCATTTTATCATTTTCGTCGGGGAAAATTCTTAAATTGACGACCTTTTTAGCAAGCTTTTGTACGCATTCACTTGTATCGCCTTTTTCAACACCCAACAAAGCCAAAATTCCTGCACCTACAGAGGAATACAACTGTCCGTCTATTGTAACGGATGCACTCTTCACGCGTTGAATTAAAAGCTTCATTCTATCTCCTTTATAACATTAGTTATTCTTTGCTCCGTCAGTTTCATCTTTTTTTCGGCTTGTTCATAAAAATTTGTCATCTTTGCTATATAATTACTTACCGTTTCCTGCGTAAATTCTTTTGTCATCTTCATTTCATAATCCAAATCTATACGTTCGGCAGCAATTATAAAATCGAAAAACGTATTCTTATAATTTGTGCTTAAATCATAGTAGTTTATCGAAAGTTTTTTTAAGCATTTCAAAACGTCAACCGAAACCGCCTTATGACGTTCAAATTCATTTTTCAAATTCTTTAAAATTCCCTTGCCGCTTTCAAGCTTCGCTGCTATCTGCTTAAACTCATCAAGAGCACCTTGCAGCTTATTCACAATTTTCTCCGTATCATACTTATAATCAACACCGATATTCCTATCCCCGACAGGCTTTGAATCTTTTAAAGCATCCTCAAGAGACATATTTGCAAAACCGTCTATTTGTGCTCCAACCAGAGATGTATTGATATAAATTCTGTCATTAAATTTTTCGGTAAACTCCGTTAACGGTTTTATAAACGCCGCATAAACCGACTCGGTCGGTATCATATCACCTTTAATACCTTTTACGTAATAAAGCGATTTATTCAAATTTACAAGCCTGTTTGTTGCCACTCTTTTCCTTGTCTCGGCATCAGGTGAATTGCTCAACGAAGCCGCAAATTTTTCAAAATCTTTAGCCGCAATCTCCCACTTGCCCAACTCCTTATTATAGGAGCAAACCAAATCCTTGTATGCAGAATCCTTACTGTAACACTGTCCCTCAATATACGCTAAATCCTGCCCCACCAGTACGATTTTTGAACAGCCCAAAATCCTTGCAGCATTTATCGCCGTATAAGAGACCGTTCCCTTTGACCAGTATTCTTCAATATTTTCACCGCACATGTCACTCCAGAGAAAATTTATCGGCATGTTGGCAGAAATATGTGAAAAAACTTTCCTGAATTGAAATTTTCTTAAATTCGGATGGGAATAAGGTTCCGTTATGAAATTAACCTCTGATAAATCCAACCCCTCAATTTGTTTTGTTGAATCATAAGACTCTATAATACAGAGAAAATCGGGTTTGATACCGTGTTTTGCAAGAGTTTTCATTGCAGTTCCGACAACAAACAAAACATAATTATCTCTGTACCTTTTCAAAGTATCTATGTTTTTATCAAGCGTCGGACCCGCAGAAACAACAACCGCAGTTTTTCCTTTATAAAAATCCTTTACAGCGGTAAGAGGAGTCTCTTTTATCAAACTTGGAATATTGTTTATCATCATCGACAGTTGCGGGAAAAACTTCTTCTTCGTATATTTTAAATCCAGAGTATACGAACCGACCATTCTTCTGAGTTTCTCCACAAGTTCGTTAAATCCTGCACCGTTTAAATCCATATAAGAATTTGTCGTTAGCATAAGCGGTGTATTTTTGGTATTTGATTTTTGATAGATATACTCTCCCGCTTTATCCAACGTATTTGCAATAAAAACATTGTTTTTTAAAATATCTTTTGAAAAATCAACCAAATTAAATACGATTTTAAGCAGATTCAAATCCGGCTCGTACAATATAACCGTGCCTTTGGAATTAGCCGCCGCAACCTGAAACAAATATCCCAAGCCAAGTCCGTAAATCAAATGTATTGTAACTGGTGTATTTTCAGCCCGCATAAAGATTTCTTTTGCCTCTCCGAGCGGATTTTCACGATTATGCAGATATATATTTTTATAAATTATATTATAAAACCCGTTCTCACAGACCAATTGCGGCACATCGCTTACTATATGAGCGGCAATTTTTGACGCTAAATCCTTGTCTTTTAGTGCAAGAGCATTTATATTATTTTCAAAAACACTCATCAGTGCTTCCCCCTGAGCTGCCCGCAAGCCGCATCTATATCGGCACCGCGTTCCAGTCTGACCGTCACTTTCTTGCCCGAATGTTCCAACAGATATTTAAACTTCATTATATCATCGGTTGACGGCTTTTTATAATCATTTTCCACAACCGAATTATAAGGGATAAGATTAATATTACATTTCAAATCTTTTAAGAAATATGCAAGCTCTTTTGCAACCCGCGGAGTATCATTAAATCCGTGTATCAATATGTATTCAACCGTAACTCTTCTGCCCGTTTTATCCGCATAACTTTTTAAGGCGGTTTTTAAATCGGTAATATTATATTTATTTTCTATCGGCATAATTTCTTTTCTAAGTTCGTGCGTCGGAGCATGCAAAGATATCGCAAGCGTCGACTGCAAATTCAAATCGGCAAGTCTGTTAATACCCGGAATAATACCGCTCGTAGATATAGTAATCCTTCTTGCTCCTATTTGAAAATCTCTGTTAAATATCTCAAGAGCCTTGAGCACGTTATCAAGATTCAAAAGCGGCTCCCCTTGTCCCATAAAAACAATATTCGTAACCTTCAAACCCGTATCACGCTGAATAATAAGCACCTGCTCCACAATTTCTTTATACGTAAGATTTCTTCTAAAACCGCCTTTTGCCGTTGCACAGAAAGAACAGTTCACAGCACATCCGACCTGAGAACTCACGCATGCCGTAAGATTAGCCCTATTATCAAACCTCATAAGGACGGTTTCAACACACTCTCCGTCAGGATACTCCACCAAATATTTAATTGTCCCGTCTTTACTAACCTGCTTTACCTTAATCTTTGTATCCGTAACCACAGCCGTTTCTTTTAGCTGCTCCCGAAATTTTAAAGACAAGTCCGTCATCTCGTCAATGGTTGAAACAGACTTTGCATAAATCCAATTATGAATTTGTTTCGCCCGAAACTTTGTAGCACCAAGCGTCGACATCAACTCTTCCAACTCTTCGAGACTCATTCCTGCTAGTATCATTACTTTAATTTACTCCCGTAAAAATCAATTATATCAACCTTTGCCTTAAGCAGCATAGCATCATGGGCAACTTCATTTTTCCAGGCATTAAATGAGCATTTGGAAGGCAAAAGTTTCAACGGGTTATGAGGGAAATCCTTACATACATCCGGTCTGTTTTCATAATCAGAACACAGGTTTCCGTTAAGTTTCGGACAATAGTAATAATATATTTTTTCGTCCTCAACAAGTTTATTTAAAAGCTCAAAATACTCAGGGTTTGCAGCCTTTGCATCCTCCTCCGTCTTGTAGGGAACAAAAACGGAAACAAAATCCTTTGAAAATTTATCCCCTCTCAATGCTTTTTGCTTGAGCTGTTCATAAGAATATGGACTTGTTGCAAGTTTGCAGCAAGAAGCACATTGGCAGCAGGAATATTCACTCTTTTTGTCCATTATACTTTTATAAACTGCCTTTAATTTCTGCCTGTAATCGCCTGCCAAGTATGTTAGAGCCTGCAACTGCCAATCTCTGTATTTACACCCCGGCGGATACGGAGCAAAAATATCCTTCTTTTCAATTTTACACTCTTTTATCGCACACTTATCACAAGGATTTTGGGGTTTAAAAGTATCAAGATCCCTTCTTATACTTTCCGCAGCTTCCACAAAAATTTTCTCATAATTGTCCTTCAAATTATCATACTGGGTATTTAAAGGTGTTTCAGATGAAGAAAAAAAGTTACTCATACAAGAGATAATACCATAAATAGCCCCTTTCGGCAATGAGAATAAAAATTAAGAAGATAAAATAATAATGCTTAAAAAGAAAGGATTAAACCATGTCAACAGAAAAATTACAACTATACAAATGTGATATCTGCGGGAATCTGGTTCAGGTTATACTCGAAGGAGCAGGAGAACTTGTTTGCTGCGGTCAGCCGATGAAGCTGCAAGTTCCACAACATGACAAAAACGAAATCGGAGAAAAACATGCCCCGAAACTGGAATTTCGCGAAAATAAAAAATATGTTCAGGTAAAAACTCACCCCATGATTATGGAGCATTACATACAGTTTATTGAAGTTTACAAAAAAGATAAAACAGAGCTGCATCTCAAATACTTCAAACCCAACGATGTCCCCGAATTTGACATAAGTTATACGAACGACGAAATTGAAACAGTTGAAATGTGTAATATTCATGGACTTTGGGGGGAGGATAAAAATGATTAGCGAAACTATTAACAACATCATTAACGAACAAATTAATAAAGAGTTTTATTCAGGATATCTGTACTTATCAATGTCTGCCCACCTTAAAGAGCTCGGTCTGTTCGGATTTGCCTCCTGGACAAGACTGCAAGCCAAAGAAGAGGTAGAACACGGACTCAAATTATTTGATTATCTTATCGAAAGAAACAGTTTTGTAACACTAAAACAAATCAGAACACCGGAGTTTGAATTTAATGGCATAATTTCAATATTTAATCACATATATGAGCACGAAAAATGTATAACGTCCTCAGTCATGAAAATTGCAAAAGCAGCGGAGGAAGAATGCGACAGGACAACACTGTCTTTCATTGATTGGTTCATAAACGAGCAAATAGAAGAAGAACAAAACGTAAAAAATATAATAAAGCGACTTGAGCTTTTTGGAGACGATAAAACATCTCTATTCCTTATGGATAAAGAATTAGGCGAACGTACATAGAAATAAAAGGACTTTTAAAAGTCCTTTTTTCTTGTATATTTTTTTTGTTTTTGATAAATTAATTGTGTGTGTGTTTTTATTTTATAAAACATTGTAAAAAAATGTTAAGTTCATGCACTTTAACTAGCAAAAAAAAATGTTTTAGGGACTTTTAATATATAGGTACCAGTGGGGTTCGTATGATAAGACCAGTGAAATCAACAGATAATAATTTAGGGTTCAAAGCTCAACAGCAAGAAGTACAGAAGCCGAAACCGGATTCTAAGATTTTACCCAATACATTGAGCACCAGAATTCACCAAAAGTTCCATAAAACAACAAATGCATTTTTGGAATACCCGATTAAAGGCATGCGAGGCGATGTAAATTCAGATTTTTATGAATTTTTATCAATGGGTATAATTCCTTATCTGGCAGGTAGTGCTATGTTTATGGTTATGTTTAACCTCCTCAAGGACTTAGCCCCGAAATCGCAGGTTCTTGCAGGCATAAACGGCAAGAAAATGGCATTGGGTGTTGTTATGTACGGGTTATTTAAGACCCTTTCCAACGACCTGGTTACCAGACCCGTTGCCTGGGGTACAGGTGTAGATATTGAAATGCCCGTACAGCATGTCTACACACCGCTTCCGAAAGAACGCGATGAACTTGCAAATCCTATGCCGCAAATACAACAGAGAAAGGTATATGACAGCAGGGAATTTTTCAGAAAAGACTTGATACAAGAAGACATTGGTCCTTCTTACTATGATAATGTCGCAAAAAAACTCGGCATGGGCGAAAACTTAAATGATGCGGCAACGGAAACAACACCGATTATTCAGAGTATCGTTTCCATGACAAAAACCGCCAAGAGTTTATCGTCATACGCCTGGGCAGGTCTCGGAGTCGGGCTTGCGGTACAAGACTCTTGGAACGGTTTCTTTAACTCAATTTCCAAAAGAAAACGTCACGTACCGAAACCGGGAGAAGGGTTCCTGACTAAAATCGGCAGTCGTATGAAGAATGCGGGAGAAAACTTTGTAAATATATCAAAAAGCTTCGGGTCTTCATTCGTAAAAGCTTGTAAGACTTTGTGGACAGGTGAGGCAGGAACATCAGGTTTCATGAAACATGCCGGCAAAGGCTGGATTCTTGCAACACTTGCTTTAACTGTCGGAAGTACTGCAAATGTAATATACAGGGCAAGAAAGATGGGCAAAACAGCAAATAAAGATAATATCGATAAGACAAAAGAAAGTACGGTGATTTAGTATGACAGTACATCCTATACAAACAAATGTTGATAATGCTAAATCTCACAGACCTTATAAAGAAGCAAAAGGTTTGATAAAAACCACGAATAACGTAAAACCGCTCCCGCCGCAAGGTCATTTAATCCATGACAGATTATTTTCAATGCCGAAATTCTTTTTCAAAGATTTTATGTATGACATGAAGGCTGTAAAAGACGGTTTCAAAGGAAATGCGAATGACCATCAATCCGGCAGACTGAATGATGTAGGGCTCAAATTTGGCGGTATCGGTATTGCAACAATGCTTGCAGCAAGGACTACAAATCCAATGGGCAGAATTATGGAATACGTAGGACTCGGAGCTTTTCTGGCTTCAATGTCCTTGTTCCCCAAAATAGCAATTCAGGCTCCTGCAAGAGCACGCTTTGGCTTTGATCCCGGACTTGAATACATTGATGATCAGGGTCGTAAAAAATCAGTTTTCCAAGACAGTAACTATATACCGTTTGACATGTACAGAGGCGATTATCCGAGTCAGGATTTCAATGTAATTGCAGATAAACTTGGAATTCCCAGAGATGTCAAAAATCGTGATGACATTACCAAAGAACAAATGAGAAAAATTGCGACACAATGCAATACCTGGTGGATGCTGACCGCGGGATTTGCAACCCCTGTTATGACTGCATTAATCTGCTGCGGCTTAGAGAAATTAATCGCACCGGCGGTCGAAAAAGTAAGAGATATGAATTACAATTCCAAAATTATACATGCTCTTGATAAGACCAAGGCAATGGATTTAAATGTATCGGAAATTAAGCCCAACAAGCTCAGCAAACAGGTTGAAAAGCTTCTTGCCGACTATAAAGGAAAAGAACTTCCCAAAGCCGAATTTGATAATCTTGTAGAACTTTTAACCAAAGAGATGGATGCAAATGCTTCTGAAGGGATAAAAGAGGACTTAAAAGCTTTGTTCAAGCCGGAATTAAAATCAGAAGCCAATAAGCAGACAGTAGACGATATTCTGTTATCAATCAAAGACGGTATACCCAACAGAAATAAAAATCTTCTTGAAAAGGTCTTCGTTCCGACAAAAGAAGAATTAACGGAAATCCTTAACAGTGATGATTTGGGTACAATAAGAGATAAGTTAAAGAAATTGTACTCAGGAAAAATCGCAAATGAGTCAGGTTCAAATAAGGCGTTCTTAGAAGCTTATCAAAACGGACTTGTAGAAAAAATTTCACAAAAAATTAAACTCAACGGCGGCAGGTACATAAATGATGAGAATCTGAAAGCAACGGTTGATTTTGCCAAAGTACTCGGAGAATTTAAAGAAAACTATAAAGCCATAGATAAGTGTAAGAGCTTCAAGATTGAATATACTAACGAAACGGTCCTTGCACGTTCGTATGCAAAATTTGAAAATACACTTCTTGATGTTCTTGGTATTAAATACAAAGACCTTAAAGAAATTAAAGATTCCGAGAAGTTAACAAAAGAGCTTGTGGATAAAAAGTTATCAGAGCTTGTAAAAGATGATGCAAAATATCAGAAAGCCATTGATAAGCTTGCAAAAGTTATGTCCGAAACGGAAGTAAAACTCAACGGAAATGGAGACCGCACTTTCTTAAAAGACATTATTAATGCAGTAGAAAATAACTATGACAACACTGCAAAGCGTCTTAATAAAATAGGTAAATTCCAAAATACGATTGACAGGTTGGTTAAAGCTGATGTTACGGAAGAGATACAAAATTTAGCCCCTGATAAAAAAGTCTCCCAAGCATTGGATACACGCAAAGACTTATATGCTTTGCTTGACGGAACAATTAAACCCGATGGTAATTTAAAAGGCATTGAGTATGTAAAAGCAAATGCCAAAGGAGTAGGCTCTTCTAAAAATCAAGTTATTTCAAGAATAGTAGAAAGATATCAGGGTGCAAACAACTCATTCAGAAGGATTATACACCTCTTTGATTTCTATAAACAGACTGCAAAAGGCGGCAACGATCCAAATCTTATCCAAAAAGGAAAAGATGTTCTTCTATCAGCTACTTCTGCCGAACATACATTAAAGCTGAATACTCCGAACAACCCGTATTTATACAGGGATATAATGAAAACCACTTGGTCCGACAATATGGCTCCTGAGACAAAAAATGCACTTGAAAAATATAAAGAGGAGAAGACCGGAGCTCTTCTTGACAGATATCAGGCATATATAAAACGTTTCAGAGATATAATCGGTAATAATGATATAGACTTCACAAAACCTGAGCACAAACTCGGGGAAGAGTTTAAGAACTATACAAAATCAGAAAGAACAAGGATGGCAAAATTTAATCTTGTAGCCCAGACCTCTGTTGATACGGTGAAGAATGCGGCAGCAAGAAGATACGGAAACCAAAAATGGCTGAGAATAGCTTCTGCCATAGGCGGAACCGTTCTCGGGGCTACAGTTTTGATACCTTTGTTCACGTTCGGACGAATTAGAAATCCGCATAATATGAAAAAGCAGGTGAGCGATGATGCAAGTAAGTAGAATTCAAACAGTAAATTTCAGAGCAGCAGAACAACAGACTTCCGTAAAACATAAGAAACACAGAAGTGAATATAACAGCGAAGTATCGGATAAATACCTCGCCAATCTTGCTATGATGAATGCTCCTGCAGTAAAAAAAGTTGATTTAAATTCAAAAGCTCAACAGCCATATAAAAATAATCTGCGTTCCATGATTCAAAACAACGAAGTTGTCATGATGGCGATTGTTCCCAGAACGTTCACCGCACAGGATTTGAACGGAGATGACATAGTTACGCTTACAACGGGCGAGAAAAACGGTACGCTCCTGAGTGCAATATCAAGATTAGACGAACTAAAAAAAGGCGGAATAAATACAATTCATATACTGCCAATCCACCCGACAGGGAAGAAAAACGCAATGGGAACCGCAGGGTCTATATATTCTCCCGCCAAGTATGTGACAGAAGACGGGCATCTGGCTATTGACCCGATGATTATTGAGAAGGATGACCCCAGAAGTCCCGACGAACAATTTAAAGCTTTTATTGATGAATGTCATAAAAGAGGTATAAAGGTTATGCTTGACCTTCCGAGCTGTGCTTCAGTAGACATGTTTGAGGCAGAAGAGGAACTAATGGCATTCGGAAGAAACGGCGAAGATAAAACCCCTCAGGGTTGGGAAGATATAAGAATGTTCAATCCTTGGGAAGATGAAAGCAAAAGAACTTTGAATCCGAAATTGTTAGAAATGCACAAACAGTATATTGATGCCTGTATAGATTTGGGGATTGACGGCATAAGAGCCGACGTAGCAAGAGCTAAACCGCCGGAATTTTGGGACATATTGATAAAATACTCTCATGAAAAAGACCCCGAATTCGGATGGCTTGCCGAGAGTTACACGTATGAATGTGCTTCACCAATGGTAAATATGCCGTATGACAGGCCGGAAGATTTGTTAAGAGCAGGTTTTGACGAATACTATGGACAATATCACATCTTCCACGACTGGAGGACGGCTTCCGAATTTAACGATTATGTCAAGTTCAATTTGGACTTATCACACAGACTCCCAGCAGGAAAGAGTGTAATCGGCTCATTCCTGACCCACGATGACGTATCATCGATGCTTCACGGCGGAGAAAATTTCTGCAAATTAACAACAATATTACAGTCAACCATTCCGATGTGTAATCCGTACTTTGTTGACGGTTTCCAAACGGGCGACTATTATAACTACAAATATATAGGTAAAAGCAATATTGAGTCATACACCGACAGACCCAATAATGAGATGAATGACCATAAAAATAAACTCTCACTGTTTAACCTTGCAAGAAAACCCGGCGGGAATTCGCCTGACATAGAAAGGGTTATGCGTGGAACGCTTAAAATGAGAGAAGAAAATCTCGACGTTCTTGCAAACAGAAACAGCAGCTTTATTGAACTGGACAAAAGAAACGATAAAAACGACCAGATTATAGCATACGCAAGACATAATAACGGACGTACAATTCTTGTGGTTGCCAACAAAAACCCCAACAGAAACGTAACCGGGATTGTCGAAATTCCGGGGTTTAAAGAGACTCAAGAACTCAAAAATATGGTTCCCGAATATGGCGAAAAGAGTGAGTTTCAAGCCGCTACGAATGAACTAAGAGTAAATTTGGCACCCTGTGATGCTTACGTCTTTGAAATCGATACGCCAAATATAGAAGAAGACAGAAAAGGACATGTTTTCAAACAGAAAGTAAATGATTGAGCAAACATTAAATAAACATAAAAAGGCGGTTTAACCGCTTTTTTATTGCTCAATTGTCTTTATTACTTTAGCAGGATTACCAACGGCAAGTGAGTTTGCAGGAATGTCTTTCGTTACTACGGCTCCCGCTCCTATTACGCACCCGTCACCAATTGTAACTCCGGGAAGAATAATCACGCTGCCGCCGAGCCAACAATTTTTACCGACAGTTATGGGTTTTGCGGACTCGACAAAAGTATTTCTTGTCTTATAATCCAACGGATGGATTGGAGTATAAAACTGTACGTTAGGACCCACAAATGTATTGCTCCCAACTGTTACTTTTGCACAATCAAGAACAACACAATTTGCATTAAAATAAACGTTATCCCCCAATTCCGTGTTACAACCGTAATCAAAAAATATATTAGGAGTAATATAACAACCGCGACCCATCTTGCCGACAAGGGATTTTAATATCTCCTCACGCTTCTTCTCATCCTTTTCTAAATTAAAATCAGAAACTAATGCTCTTGTACGGTCTCTTAAACCGATTAAATATTCAGTCATGGGAAAATAATTCGCCCCGCTAATCATTTTATTAAACTCTTCCATAGAAAAATTGTATCAAAAAAGGAGATTTTGTAAAACAAAATCTCCTTATATAATAAATCTCTTAACAGTTTTAGCAGAATACACTGACATCCTTCTGTTTATCTGTTAATTGAACACCCGTATCACCATAAAGCGAAATCGGAGGTTGAGGTTGTAACTGTGACAAATATGCACCACCAGCTTGTGCATTATCCAAATCTTTTATGTGACTTGGCATATTAACATTTCCAAATTCCATAATTATGTCCTTTCTTATATCATCGTATATATCTTATATATTAATAAAGTATTTTTACGGATGATAATTGCAGAATTTGGCAAAAATTTTACAAAACTTAACATTTCTTTGGCTTGTTTTTCAGTATAAAAATAAGCGGAATTATTATTATCATAAGTACGGCAAGTACCGTAAAGATATCAAAGAAAGCACCCAACCTTGCCTGATTTAAGAGTTCTTTATACAACATTCCGTTTGCTTTTCTTGAGGCGGTAACTGCCGGATAATAATGCATAAACTTAGTTTGTAAAGCCGCAAATTTAATTCTGAACATAGGATTATGCGGAGCCAAATTTGCAACATAATAATTCTGATACACCTGAGAAACTCTTGCGATGAAAGTTGAAGCTGCCGATGTTGAAACTGCGGTTACGATGTTTTTAAATAATGCATGCAAAGAAGCTGCATCTGCATTTTTGGAAGCGGGAAGTGTCTGAAAAGAAAGAGCCGTTATAGGTACAAATGCCGTAGGCACTCCGATACACAACAAAATATTCGGCAAAATTATACTTTCCATAGAAGAATTCGGATTCATCTGAGTTAACATCAAGACCGCTGCAGCCATTATTATAAATCCTGTTGCCGCCAAAATACGACTCTCCACATATTTTGAAATCTCACCGACGACCAAAAGTCCGATAAAACATATTATTGCTCTCGGAAACATTGTCAAGCCCGACATGGAAGGACTATAACCGATAAGACTTTGTATAAACATCGGAACAAGAAGCAGTGTCGAATATATCATCATATTTATAAATGAACTTGCTATTGTACCGAACAAAAAATTCCTGTCTTTAAAAACCCTTATATCTATAACAGGATACTTGTATTCAAGTTCCCAAACGTAGAAAAATACGAATGAGAAAATACAAATTCCAGTAAGCCAACAAATCCAGGTTTCATCAAACCAATTATGCTGCTGTCCCTTGTCCAAAACGATTTGCATACAAGCCATTGCAATCACAACCGATGTATATCCGACAATATCAAATCGTTTATTATATTTGAGTTTTGGAGGAGGATCATCCTTAACCAAAAATTTAACCAATATCAAAGATAATAAACATAGAGGGATATTTACAATAAAAATCCACTGCCATGAAAAGTTATCAGTCAAATAACCACCCATAAACGGTCCCGCAAGCGGTGAAAACATAGCAGCAACACCAAACAAGCCCATTGCAACACCCCTTTGCTCGGGCGGAAATACCTCCAGAAGGATTGCCTGACATAAAGGTAAAATACTGCCGCTTCCAATCCCCTGAATAAGTCTTGCAAGAATCAAAGATATCAGGTTTGGAGAAATAATGCATAAAAAGCAACCCAATGTAAAAACTATAATACTGTACATGAACAGGAGTTTTTTACCCATGAGTCTTACAAGATAACCCGTTACAGGAAGCATCAAGCCGCCTGATATAATATAACAGGTAATAACAGTATTTGTTTCATACTGTGTCGCACCATAAAACCCTGCAATGTGCGGCTGGCTTACATTGGTTCCCGAAGATGCTGCCAGTGCCAAAAACGACGGCAGCAAAACCGCAATTGCAACTATATAAGGGTTAACCTTACTGTCTTCCTGTTCTGTAACTACATCTTCCATATTACTTTATTTTAACCTTTGGAACTACAGACATCCCCGGAACAATATTATAATTTGATATATCTTCATCAAAAACAATTTTAACGGGAACTCTCTGTACAATTTTTACGTAACTTCCCACTGCATTTTCAGGCGGGAATAAGCTTGATTTTGCTCCGGTCGCACGTTGTATACTTTCAACATGTGCCTTAAAACGTTTTTGGGGATACGTATCAACTTTTACTCTTACCGGCTGCCCGGGCTTCATATTTGTAAGCTGAATTTCCTTGAAATTTGCAACCACCCACACCTGTTCAGGTACAATATTCATTAACGGCTGCCCGACATTTACATAATTACCCTTTTCGACGCTTCTTGCTGCGACTTTGCCGTCCTGAGGTGCGTAAATTTTTGTATACGCAAGATTTAACTTTGCCTGCTCAACTTCTGCCTCAAGTTTTTTTATTGTTGCCTCATCAGCCTTAGCCTTTGCACGCCCTGAATCCAGTGCATGTTGTGAAGCCATGGAATTTTCCTGAGCAGCATTGAAGTCTGCCTGTGCTACATCCAAAGCGGTTTTGCTCTTTTCAAAATCCTGCTTGGAAACAATCCCATCCTTATACAAATCTTTATAACGGGCAAAATCTCTTTGTGCAAAATCTAACCTTGATGAAGCCGAACTTATATCTTCAAAAGACTTATTTACCTTTGATACGCTTTCATCAACTTTCTTTTCCGACATGTTTAATCCCGCCTTAGCCTCCGCAAGTTTTGCCTCTGCCTGAGCCAAAGCTACTTCAAAATCCTTGGGATCCAATTCCACAAGTAAAGTTCCCTCTTTTACAACCTGGTTATCATCTACAAGAAGATTAATAACAGGGGCAGCGACCCTCGGTGCTACGGAAACCAAGCGTCCTTCCACAAATGCATCATCCGTAGATTGGAAATAAGTTGAATGAACTGCCGCAATAATTCCTAATATAACAAGTACTATCGCCGTAAACGTAGGAACTATTACACGCTTTTTCTTATATTCCGGTCGTCTTTTTTTCAGACGTTTTTTTGCTTCTTTTATAAATTCTTTGTCATGTTTGTCTTCATGTCTTTTTGCCATAATACCACCTAAACCTGAATAATTGTCTTTTCCCTCATATTTGATTCAATTTTATTCAACGTAATCAAAAAATTATTAATTTCTTCTTCCGAAATTCCCGCCGCTGTTTCCTGCCAAATTTGGAGTATCGTAGGTAAAATCTCCTCACACAAACGGCTGCCCTTTTCCGTTATATATAATTTCTTGACCTGACGACCTTCAGCCTCAAGTGCAGAAGTAACATAGCCGTTGTTTTCAAGGATGGTCACAATTCTTGTCATGTTCGGTCTGTCCTTAAAAGTTATGTTGGCAAGCTGACGCAAGAACATGCCATTATTTTCTTTTAAAGCATACAAAACCGTAAACTGCTCGGGACGAATCACCGCACCATTTTTTGCAAAAATCTGATTTGCAAAAAGTTTTGACAGCATCCCTGCCCGAGATAAACGCAACCCTATTTTTTGATTTAATAAAATTTCTTGTCTCATAAAATCCCTTTGTGTTATCATAATAACACAAGAAGGATAAGTGTAAATATGACAATAAAAAAATTTTTTACAATATTAATTTTATTAATCTCACTCCCGTGCTTTGCAAAAGAAAGCACAGACAAGCTCATGTACATCAATTTGGACTGGTGGAAAAATTATAATGACGAAATTTTATTAAATCACATGCAGACTCTTTATAAAAATAACCATGACCTGAAGATTGCAGCTCTTAAAACAAAACAATCGGAAGAAAACGTAAGACTTATTGGTTCAAACCAATTACCACAGGTAGGTTTTGACGGCAGCCTTTCCAGAGTCTTGAGCGGAGCACAAACAGAGTTCGGCAATGTGATTATACCCGAGTATTCGCAAAATGAATTTTTGCTCCCACTCAGTGCTTCGTACGAAATTGATATATGGGGACAAAATTACTTAAACAGAAAAAGTGCAAAAAAACAAAAAGAAATTACCCAAGAGCAGGAACGGGCTACTTATATCTATATTACATCCGTTTTTGCGGCTGATTATTATAACTTAATTAAGGCTGATGAGTTGGAAAAGACAATATGTGAAATCATAGATTTGCAAACACAAATCGTAAACATGACGGAAAGAAAATATAATGCAGGACTTGCTCCGATTAATGAACTTCTTTCTCAAAAACAAATACTTGTTAAATTTGAACAGGACTTAAACAGTCTGCAAGAGAGTAAAAAAGTTTTAAACAATGAACTTACGGTTCTTTTGGGGCTCAATACAGATAAAGAAGTGGAGCATGCGGACTTTGACTCAATTTCTTATCCCGCAACACCTGATTCGTTATCAACAACTATAATACAACATCGACCGGATTTGATAAGTTCTGAAGAGTACGCACAAAAAGCCGGACTTGATGTAAGAGTTGCAAGAAGAGAATTTCTTCCTAAATTTTTCCTGTACGGGAATTTGGGATTTAATGCATACAGATGGAACAGAATGTTTGCCCCGGAGACATTTCTGTCAAATATCGGGATAGCTCCGAGTTGGGATATCTTTACGGGCGGAGCAAAACTTGCCAGATACAGAATTAATAAATATGAATACAAAAAAGCAGTAGAACAGTATGAAAAAACTGTACTTACCTCAATACAAGAAGTAAATAATGCTCTTGTAGAAACAAAAACCGCTAAAGCAAACCTTATAAAAGCAGACGAAGATTTATCCATAGAACAGGAGAAGCACATCCTTGCCGAGAAACAATTCACTATTGGGGATGCATCCAAGCTTGATGAACTAAAATCAAACGTTAATCTGCTTATCGTAAGGCAACGCAATATTAAGTCTAAAATAGACAACATTGTTGCGACAATCTCCCTATATAAGGCAGTCGGCGGAATTGATTATACAAAAGCGGAAAATCTCTAACGATTAAAAAAGTCGAGTCTCTCCGTAAAGCAGGCGGTATCATTGATACAATTTTTCTGCAAGTATCTTGAAACTTTACCACCGTCTCTGAATAAAAGGACATACGGTAAGTTAGGATAAATATGATATTTTTGGTTAAAAGCCTTTGTTTCGGGACTTGCAATATTGAGACGAACAAAATTATAACGGTCGCCGTATTGCTGTTCCATAGCAGTAAAGTTTTGCATAACAGGAGCAAGCCCGTCTGCCCAATCCGCATAAATAAGCATTGCCGAAGGTTTTGAGGAAGATAAGGACTCTTCATATTTCATAGCGTTGGCAGAACCTGCAAATACTAATGCCGATACCAATAAAAACAACAATTTCTTATACATATAATAACTCCTTTAAAAGGCGGACTTGATTCTCTCAAGTCCGCCGCAGATAAATAAACTATTCAGCTTTGGAAATAACATCCATCTCTTCTGCCGAAGCATAAGCGGAATGACATCCGCAATCCACGTATATAACTTCACCGGTCGTACCGCTTGACAAGTCTGATGCAAGATACAATCCTGCTTTACCGACATCATCCAAAGAAACATTTCTTTTCAACGGAGCTCTCATAGCTCCTGCTTTTAACATTTTGGTAAATCCTGCAATACCCATGGAGGCAAGAGTCTTAACAGGACCGGATGATAAACAGTTAACTCTTATACCCTTCGGTCCCAAATCCACTGCAAGAAATCTCATTGCTGATTCCAATGCGGCTTTTGCAACACCCATTACATTATAGCTTGGAACAGAAAGAACCGAGCCGAGATATGTAAGAGCAAATATTGAACTGCCTTCGTTCATAAGACGTTCGGCATGGCGGCATATAGAAACCAAAGAATATGCACTTACGCCTAATGCAATATCCCAACCTTGCTTTGAAGTATCTACAAACCTGCCCATCAAATCTTCTTTCGGAGCAAAAGCTACGGCATGTACAACAAAATCCAACTTTCCGTAGATTTTTTCACATTCTTTAAAAACTGCTTCAACCTCATCTTCTTTCGTAACATCGCAACTCATTATTAATTTTGCATTCATACTCTCTGCAATAGGTCTTACACGTTTTTCCATAGCCTCACCGGCATAAGTAAATGCAATATCTGCTCCGGCGTCAAACAATTGTTTTGCAATACCGTAAGCTATACCATGGGTATTAGAAACTCCAAAAATTATACCTTTTTTTCCCTTCATCAAATCCATAAATAAAACTCCTCTTATACTAATTCTACCCTATAAGGATACCAAAAACACAAAACGAAAGCAATATATCCACATATAATACAACCGCCTCCAAAATAAAAAGAGCTTGAAGAATCAAGCTCATATATAAGTACATATCCCAATCAACAACAATTTAAATCAAGTTTAACGCTATACTTGGCGTTTGGTTCGCAGTCGCCAACAATGTTGCAGACGCCTGCTGTAAAATCTGTGCCTGTATATAATTCGAAGAAACCTCCGCAATATCGGCATCCCGAATTGTAGACAGTGATGAGGTTAAATTTTCTGTCTGAACTTCAATTGAAGTTGCAGCAGATTCAAGTCTGTTTTGTGCAGCACCAATATCTGTAGTTCTGTCGGAAAGATTTGTAATAGCCCTATCAATTACCGTCAACTGAGCCGCAGCGGTATCAGCCGTAGTGCACGCAGCTGCAAAATCAGCAATTTCCATACCAAGAAGTGCCGACGAAGTAGCAGCTCCAAATAAACCCGCATCCAGTAATATTTGGCTGTTTGCATCGGCATATATTCCAACCTGCAATGTTATATCAACAGCATCTGCCGACATCAGAGCAATACCATTAAACTCTGCGTTAGAAGCAACCCTGTCGATTTCTTCCAATCTTGCCGTAATTTCCGCATTTATTGCATTCAAAGAGCTTGAGCCGTACGTACCGTTTGCAGCCTGTTCCGTCAAATCTCTTACACGTTGCAGGTGTGATGTAATCAATGCATAATTCTCTTCAGCAGTTGTCAGCAAGTCAATACCCATAGATGTATTTTGTGAAGCTATATCTAAAGAACTTAGTTTTGTATTCCAATCAGCTGCAATTGAATAGCCTGCAGCATCGTCTTTTGCATGGTTAATTCTGTAGCCCGTTGTCATGCGTTCAATTGCCTGACTCAACATTGTGGTAGCCGAGTTCAAGTTACTTTGAACTATTAATGACGACAAATTTGTATTAATTGTAAGAGCCATTCCCTAACCTTTCCGACTCTGCGTGCAACCGCACACTGATTTCCCTAATCTTAGTTCTCTCTTTTAACTATATATAAATCACATACCCTTGTATACAAACATTATAGAATAACTCTATAAAAAATACACCAACAACCAACTATATTTTTACAATTATTTACAAACCGATTTTGTCAATAAACTCTTTCATTCCGACTATTATATCCGTCTTGTCCGTATTTTTAGCAGATTTTAGCATACTTTCACTAAATTTCTCAAACGGTGAAATTTCACCATACTGTAAATTCTTCGGTTGCAATATTTGCAGCAAAGAATACATAAAATCATCATTTTTTCCGATTTTCTTAACGGAACGTAAAAAAGTAGAATCATTCACAACCATATCGGAATATGCGGACAAAGCACCGGAAGCAAACTTAACTTCCCACTCTCTTGAGGCAGGTCTCGGACCAAACTGATATGAACGGCTTATCTCTGCATTTCTTGCTTCATAAGCTGCACGTTTTATACCATACATAACTTCTTTTTTTCCGCAAAAAGACTGGGTGTTGATTGTTAAATTCATTTTGTACTCCTTTTATATGTATTATATAATAAAAATAATAAAGGGAAAGAATGGAGAAAGATTATGACTAAAATTATTACAATCGGAAGTGCAACAATGGATGTTTTCGTAGAATGTGACGACGCCAATATAGTATCAGTTTGCTCTAAGAACAAAAACTCAGACTTTATGAGTTATCCCTACGGTTCTAAAATTGATATCACAACATTCTCTTCCAATGTCGGCGGTGGCGGAGTTAACACAGCTTGCAATTTCGCAAATTTGGGCTTTGAAACTTCCGCAATATTTAAAATCGGTAAAGATATATACTCCGAGGGGATACTTAATTCGTTCAAGAGTAAAAATGTAAAACTTGATAATATCATACAAAAAGAAGATACCTCAACGGGTTTTTCCATAATACTGGTAAGTTTTCAGGGCGACAGAACAGTTCTAGCACACAGAGGTGCAAACGCACAAATCAAAGAGGATGAAATCAATTTTGAAGCAATAAAGGATGCGGATTTTATGTACGTTGCCCCGCTTAACGGAGAATCAAACAAAGTATTGGAGCCGATTGTCGCATACGCACACAAACACGGGACAAGAATATGTTTTAATGCAGGAACTACAAGTATTAAAAGAGGGTTTGAGCATATAAAAACAATACTTAAATCGGCACATATTGTTGTTATGAACAAGGAAGAAGCAAGTATGACAACAGGTATTCAAGTAAGACCGGATACAAAAACAGAAAAATTTTCGCAAGAGCTTATTCATCCCGATGTAAAAAAGATGCTTGTTTCAATGAAAGTCATGGACTATCAAATCATTGTTATAACAGATGGCGGCAGAGGGGCATACGCGTATGACGGCAAGACTTTCTACTACTGTCCTGTATTTCCGTCCCCTGTAGTGTCAACACTTGGTGCAGGAGACGCTTTTGCTTCAACCTTCTGTGCTGCACTTCAGAGAACAAGGCTTAATGTAGGATTATCATTAATGTATGCTTCTGTTAACTCTGCAAGCGTTGTTTCGGAATTTGGAGCGACAGAGGGCTTGTCAACATTTGAACAGATTGAAGAAAGACTCAATGCCAACCCTGAATACACGTTCCTGCAAGCTTAAGGAGAATCTGTGTTTAAAGTATTTTCGCCTAATATGCTGAAAACTTATGAACTTTGTCCGAGAAAGTTCTATTTCAGGTATGTTAAAAATATCACTATGCCCGTAAACGATGATATTTTTGAGTTTGGTAAGAATATTCACGCCCTTGCCTCCTATTACTTGAGAAGTGAAAACATAGATAAAATGGAAAATACTTTAACCGAAAGGGAAAGGCTTGTTTGGGATTACCTTAAAAGTACAAAATACTTCGCCTATGAGGTTATAAATACCGAATACAATCTCTCCGTAAAAGTAGGAGCACACTTTTTCGGAGGCAGATTGGATGCCTTGGTAAAAGATGGAGAAAATTACTTCATCCTTGACTACAAAACAGGTGCCGCACCTAAAAATGCCAAATATGACTATCAAACAATAATTTATCTTTTAGCGGTGAAAGAATTTTTCAAAACGGATAATATAACATTTGTTTATTTGGATTTAAGAAACAAAAACGAAGTAAAAATAGAATTTGGTTCGGAGCTTGAAAAAGAATACCGCGAAAAACTGCTTGCAATAAGTTCACGGATTGAAGGCGACGATTTTTCTGCAAAAAAAGAAGAATGTAAATGCGAATACTCATTACTCTGTTATTAGCGTGGTATAATTCTCTGTATGAAAGACTATTTAATTGATACACATGCACACCTTGATATGCTTGAAGAACCCGACACTTTGGAAAAAATGAGCAAGTTCGGAGTTAAAAAAGTTATTATTCCGTCCGTTGAAATTTCAACGATGGAAAAAATTATTAAAATTGCAGATTCTAATGAAAATATATACACAATGCTCGGAATCTTTCCGTCAGAGGCAAAAACATATTCATCGGAAGTTGAAGAACTTATAAAAAGACTTGCCAAAAATCCGAAGGTCAAAGCAATAGGTGAAATAGGGCTTGATTATTATTGGGATAGAAGTTTTAACGAACTGCAAAAAGAAGTTTTTGCCAAACAAATAAGACTTGCCAACACGCTTAATCTGCCGATTGTCGTACACGACAGGGAAGCACACAAAGATGTTTTTGATATTTTATCTTCCGAAAATCAAGACTCAGACGTACTTTTTCATTGTTTTTCAGGCAGTACGGAATTTATGAGAGAATGCGTTAAAAAGGGGTGGTATATAGCTCTCGGCGGAGTTGTTACATTTAAAAATGCGGTTAAAATGAAAGAGGTTGCAAAAGAGGTCCCGCTTGATAAACTCGTTCTTGAAACCGATGCACCTTACCTTACCCCCGTTCCTTATCGGGGAAAGCCGAACACTCCCGCTTACGTCAGATATGTGGCGGAAGAAATCGCAAAACTGAGAGAAATGCCGTTAGAAGAACTGATTGATATAACGACGGTTAATGCAGAAAGGTTTTTTAAGATTTGAAAAAAGAACGCTTGGATAAAATTTTAGTTGATTTAGGGTATTTTGAGAATAAAAGTAAAGCTTCCGCAGCAATTCTTGCGGGGAATGTGATGATTGGTACGGAAGTTATAACAAAAGCGGGGTACCAGCTTAATCCCCAAAAAGAATATGATTTTAAGGTCAAATCCATGCCGTTTGTCTCAAGAGGCGGGTTTAAATTAAAAAAAGCACTTGAGAGCTTTGATGTAAAAGTAAAAGACCGAATTTGTCTTGATGCGGGGGCTTCAACGGGAGGTTTTACGGACTGCCTGCTGCAAAACGGGGCAAAATTTGTCTATGCGGTTGATGTGGGCTACGGACAATTAGACTGGAAAATTCGAAGTTCCGAGAAGGTAAAAACCATTGAGAAAACAAATTTAAAAATTTGTTCTTTTAACGATATATACGGGGAAAATGAGCCTGTTGCAGACTTATTGGTTTCGGACTTATCTTTTATTTCTCTTGAAAAAGTGCTTCCGAACCTTAAGACGCTCCTTGCTTCAGAATTTCACGAAATGATATGCCTTATAAAACCGCAATTTGAGGCGGGGAAAGAGCTTGTTGAGAAAGGCGGAGTCGTAAAGGACCCAAATACTCATAAACTCGTTATTACAAATGTATTGAACTGCATCAAATCCCTGAACTACGTAATTAGGGGACTTACATACTCATCCGTAAAGGGTCCGGCAGGAAACATTGAATATCTGGCATGGTTTGCGACAGAGGGGGAAGAAATTCAAACGGATATTAACGGCGTTGTTGAAACGGCACACTCTGCACTTAATTAAACAAATCGTACAACCTTTGACGAATGTCTTTTTCTGACAATTCCTCGGTAATCTTATTTAAATCCATTGTCATCTGGTAATACTCTGCTGCCAAAGCCTTGTCATCCATTGCTTGGTATGCTCTTGCCAAATTAAAGTATGCCAAAGTATAGTTCGGATTAATATTAATAGCAGTTTTAAAGTATTCGACAGATTCTTTCGGATCGCCGATTCCGTCTAAGTACACCACACCCAGATTATTCTGAGCAATCTCAAAATCTGGATTCAGCTCTATTGATTTGTGGAATGCAACAATGGATTCTTCCAAATAGTCTTTTTCCCACAATGCTAACCCCGTTTTTGCATAGGTCAAATAATTTTCAGGTTCTACAGCAATCGCATCACAATAGGTCTTGATAGCTTTGTCCAAATCACCTTGTGCCATGTACAAGTCACCCAATGAAAGCTGAATATCAACATTGTTGGGATCAAGAACCATCCCTGCATTAAAAGTTGCTTCCGCTGCTTCAAAATTATTTTTGACTTCCGCATATATAGCTCCCAGTGCGTGACATACTATGGAAGTCCATTGAGCATCAGGGTTAAGTTTTATGGCATGCTGATAATACTCAATTGCATCGTCATAAAGTTCGGCTTTAATATAGGAGTAAGCCAATGAATTGTTATAGTATGGATTTTCAGGGTTAAGTTCTTGTGCTAATTTAAAAGCCGTTACGGCATGTATTTTATCCGATTTATTCAAATACAAATGTCCGAGCTCATAATAAATTTTGTCCAAATCAATTCCAAACTCCAACAGAGAGTTATAGTAATCAATTGTTGCATCAATATTTTCGGGATAGTATGTCTGATTTATTGTAGCAAGCTTAATCAGAACCTCTCTGTCAGAAGGGTTCAACTCATAAGCTTTTTTATAAAATTCTACGCTTGCGTCAATATCATTACACTCAAGTGATAAATCGCCCATCTTTTGATAAAAAAGATTACCCTGCGAAGTTTTTTCCAGCCCTTTCGTATACGCTTCAAGAGCAGAAGGAAACAGTTTCATTTTTTCAAACGTTTCACCCAAAGTTTTGTATGAAAACACGGAAAAATCGTTTGCCAAAAATTTATAAAACATTTTCAAAGAAGGACAATCCCACATAATCATCATGCTCCCTGACAAAAAGTAGTACAAAAATCTCATAATATCTTTTACGGACGAATTATGATTTTTAATACGGGAAAACAGAAGTTTTGAAAGAAACAGACGGGGTCTTGCGGAATTTTTACCAGCCCTTGTCACCGCGAATTGGAATTCCTTCTCCGCCTCATCAAAATCACCGTTTAAACACTTAAAATAGCCGGAATAAATATGAGCATTCACATTATCAGGTTCAAGCGTAATAGCAGTCTGACACTGCTCCAGAGCACCCTCAACGGATATTTGCCCCTTCATCAAAAGCAAACTTGCCAACCTGTAATAAGATTCAGGTATTGCAGGGTTAATCTTTATGGCATCAATATAGCATTCGATTGCCTTTTCCAAGTCTGCATCCTGCTGTTTTATAAGGTATTTTTCATGAGCTTCTCTTGCCTCTTCCAATATAAAGCTCGCATCATTTTCCAATGTTACAACCGGGGTATTTGTCATATTCTCTCCGAACCAAAATTTCTCGTTTATATTATCCTTTTCGACAAAGAGTCATATTTCTTTAATAAAAAACCGAGTAAATCCTCCGAATGGGGTAAATATTTATGTTTGCAAAAAAATATACAATCATCCTCAAACCTGCCGGAGCGGGTGTATTAGGGGCAATAGGAGCTAAATACGGAGGTGCCGCGGGCTCATTTATCGGAACCGGAGGAGGTGCTGTTCTGGGAGCTTTAACCTCAAGAGCCTTAGCCTAATACCCTCGTTTCAACAAGGCTTCAAAGTTCTCTTTTACATGTTCTAAAAAATCAATTCCCAAAGGTGCATACGGACGTATCGCTTCTATTGTATCTAAACCGTCACGGGCAGATATGGCTCTAAAAAAGACATCTGTTCTAAGACACTCCATCAACTCACCTGTACAACTGCCGAGATAGTTGTACTCCTTAATAGCTTTTTGCAAATATTTCTGGTTTACTGCCTGAAAATTTGTTGTACCTGCTTTTTCTACTTTCATATTTACTCCTTAAAACTCTTCGGGGAATTTAATAACCTCGTTTCAACAAAGCTTCAAAATTCTCTTTTACATGATCTAAAAAATCAATCCCTAACGGTGCATACGGACGTATCGCCTCTAAGGTATCTAAGCCATCTTGAGCGGATATTCGTCTAAAAAATACTTTTGTCCTTAAGCTTTCCATCAACTCACCTGTACAACTGCCAAGATAGTTGTACTCCTTAATAGCTTTTTGCAAATATTTTTGATTTACCGCCTGAAAATTCGTTGTACCGACTTTATCTACTTTCATAGTTACTCCTTGTTTCTTTATTTTAGCACCATTAGGGCTAAAATAATAAATCAAGGTTATATATATTAAGTTTTGTAACAATTTTCCATAAAAATTAAAGTTTTTGCCCAATTTAGCCGTAATACATATTAACAAGGGAAAATCGTAAAGGAAAGAAAAAATGGGAATGGCAGCATCACAAGTTAGACTTTTGCAGCTGACCAGCCGAAAGAACTCAATCGGGTGGCAGTTGGAAAACTTGTCTATGCAAAAAATGGCACTTTCCCGTGATATGCAGAAGGTTACACTAAATTATCAAAATGCTCTAAGCAGCAAAACTTTAAAATGGTCTAACAACTCAGGTGCAACGTATGTTGACCTGAGTTATGCTAACTTAATGAGACCGGGCAGTGCAAACCAGAACAAACCCTATCTTATTACCAACAGTGCAGGTAAGGTGGTTATTGATAATCAGTACAAAAAATATGCGGAAATGATTTCGCCGGATGGTGCCGCAGGCGGGGATTACGAATCTAACAGAACCGCCATTCTTGAATCTCTGACAGGAATTTCTGCCGACAAGATTGAGAATGGAGTCAACACAAGCAATACGGTTACCGCTGCAGAAGAAAAAATTAACACACTTCAAGAAGAAGCAGATATACTAGAAAGTAAGTGCACTGAAAAAGTGTATTATGACGACTTTTTTAAAAATTGCCTAGGCAATATCGGCAGTGGTTTCCAGTGGGACGGAGCAGCTTCGACAAATGTTGGAGATGATTATGAATATACGCAAAGCCACAATAGTGGACATTGGCGTTTAGGACAAGATGCTACCAGTTCTAAAAACCAATTGAAAGAATTACTAGAACAATTAAAAGAAAACGTCTTCAATAGCCTAAGTGATGATGATTATGAGGCTTTCGTAGAGGCTTGCGACAGCACATATAACGCATATTGCACATATATTGATACAGCTAACTCCGCAGATTCTGATAATGAACAAGTCGCAGTGTCAAAATTTAGCAGTAACGGTTATTTTGGAATAAGGGTTGATAACTTTATCGATTCATTAATGGGAGCTTATAGAAGTGCAGGTGGAAGTTATGCCCAAAGTGATGTCGATACGTCAAAATATTATTATATGTGTATAGACAGAAACTCAACTGAATATAGTGACTATCTTGCAAAATTAGAGGAACTGGAAGCTGCAAAAGGGGAACATAATACCGCTGTAGATGAGGATAATCAGGTACTGACTTCTGCAGAAGAAACCCAAATTGCTTTCTATGACCAAATCTTCACGGCAATCGCCGATAAAGGATGGGTCGGAAACTCTCAGGTCAGTGACACCGATTATTTAAACCAAATGTTACAAAACAACCAGTATTATATTACAACAATGACCTCCGCTGAAGACGAAGAAGGCGAAATTTATTACGAATACAGCAGCAACATCGCCTCTAACTTTGACCAAATATTTACGGTTAACGACTCTGACGCACAGGAAGAGGCCCAAATAGAATATGAATATCAAAAGAGCCTTATAAATGAAAAAGAAAGCCGAATAGATACCCGAATGCAAAATTTACAAACGGAACAATCCGCAATTACCGAAATGATTAAAGGTATTGAGACGGTACGTGATGATAACGGCGAAAGAAACTTTGGTATATTCGCATAATAATTTGTTTATGGTATCATAATCCTTGTATTGTTGAATATAAGGATATGTAATCAATGTTTGACTCTTTATCTGATAAATTGCAGGATATAATAGCCAAAACCGCAGGGCAAAAAGAGCTTACGCAGGATAATATGCAGGAAGCTCTGAGAGAAATACGCAGAGCTTTGTTAGAGGCTGACGTAAATCTGAGAGTTGTAAAAGCTTTTATTTCCAATATCAAAGACCGTGCGGAAGGTGAAAATGTACTCAGAGGAGTTAACCCGTCGCAGCAGCTTGTTAAAATCGTTCACGACGAGTTGGTCGAACTACTCGGAAAAGAAGTTAAACCTCTTGATTTTTCGGGACATCCGAATCTTATTATGATGCTCGGGCTTCAAGGAAGCGGAAAAACTACATCCTCCGCAAAATTGGCAATCAAGTTAAAAAAAGAAGGCAGAAATCCGCTTTTGGTTGCGTGTGACGTATACAGACCCGCCGCAATTACACAACTGAAAACCCTCGGAAATGAAACGGGAACTGAAGTATATTCCGAGGACTCAAAAGATGTTCAGGGAATTATAAAAAATGCAATAAATTATGCCAAAGAAAAGGGATTTAATACCCTTATCCTTGATACTGCCGGAAGATTACAGATTGATACGGACATGATGGCGGAATTGCTGTTGATAGACAGAGTTTTCAAGCCGTCAGAAAAATTATTGGTTATAGATTCTATGACCGGACAGGAAGCTGTAAATGTTGCGGAAAATTTTGACGCACAACTAAATATCACGGGGCTTGTGCTTACAAAACTTGACGGCGACTCTCGAGGCGGTGCGGCACTAAGCGTCGTTTATTGCACGCATAAACCCATAAAGCTTACAGGAACAGGCGAAAAACTCAACGCTCTTGAAGATTTCTTCCCCGAGCGAATGGCAGACAGAATTCTCGGAATGGGGGACATTGTATCCCTTGTGGAACGTGCTCAGGAAGTATTTGACGAAAAAACCGCCAAAGAAATGGAAAAGAAAATGGCAAAAGCCGAATTTTCTTTCAATGATTTCTTAAAAATGCAATCGCAAATGAAGATGTTCGGCTCGATAGACCAACTTCTCGGAATGATACCGGGACTTAAAATATCCAGAGACGACAGGCAAATGCTTTCTCACGAAGGAGAAAAACAACTCAAAAGAATAGAGGTTTTTATTCAGAGTATGACACCGGAAGAAAGAGAGCACCCCGAGCTTATGAATTCTTCCAGAAAAAAACGTATAGCCGCAGGCTGCGGTCTGCCTTTACACGAATTAAACGTATTTATCAATCAATTTGAGCAAATGCGTAAGATGATGAAAGGATTCTCCGACGTCAAAAAAAGTATCGGCGGAAATCCCAATAAGGCAAAATTGACGGCACATCAAATGATGAAAAATATGAGACGATTCAGATGAAATTAATTGCAGGATTGGGAAATATCGGTGATAAATACATCTTCACGAGGCATAATGCAGGGTTTATGCTGATTGACAGCATTGCAATTAATGAAGGATTAACGTTCAGAGAAAATTCCCGATTAAAATGCCTTATTACGAATATCGGAGAGTACTATTTTATAAAACCGACAACATTTATGAACCTGTCGGGCGAGGCAGTACGTGCCGTAATGGATTATTATAAAATTAATGTTGAGGATGTTTTAATCGTTTATGACGATTTATCCTTAGAACTCGGGAAAATACGTTTTCGACCCGACGGCTCCGACGGAGGACACAACGGGATAAAATCAGTGATAAAACATCTCGGAACAAACAATATTGCAAGATTGAAAATCGGTATCGGGCCGCAGCCTAATATTCCTTCTGAAGTGTTCGTTTTGCAAAATTTTTCAAAAGAAGAACTTGAGATTTTAAAAGGAGTACTTTCCAGGGCAAAAGAAGGTATCGGATACTATTTCAAAGAAGGTATGGCAAGTGCACAGAACAAATTTAACTAGGAGAATATTTATATGAACATAGCAGAACAATTGGAACAAAATGAAAAATACGACGAAGCTTATGCGGAATATAAAAAAATGCTTGCCAAAAAGCAGGATGATGTTGACTTATTGACAAAACTTGCCCATCTTGCACTTATATTGGATAAGAAAGAGGAGGCAAAGTTCTATTATTCAAAAATCCTGGAAATTGACCCCGCAAATATTTTGGCACACGAACAGCTGATTGATATATATGTTCATGAAGATAAATTCAGATATTATTTGTTCAGAGGAAATCTGCACGCAATACAGCAGCAGATGAGCCATGCCGGAAGTGATTATAAAAAAGCAATCGACCATGCTAAAGACCCCAAAGAGGCTTTGCCTGCAAGATATTTATACGCGGGCTTATGCGAGGGGCAGGGGAAATTAACGGAAGCAATTGACGAATACCTAAAGATTTCGGATTACGACGAAACAAACCCCGCAATTTTTCTGAAACTTGCGGAGCTTTACGAAAAAACAGAAGGTCTTGTCTCTGCTATCGAAACACTTGAAAGAGGCAGAAAAGACAGGGGTATTAAAGGGTTTGAAGAAATTCTCGCAGGATATTATATCAGAAATTCTCAGCCGGAGAAGGCACTGGAGCTTACGGAAAATGAACTTACAAAAGCAAGAGCTCTGTTTGATATGAACAAAAATGAGGCAGGATATGAGATTTTAATGAAAAATAAGTCTAAATATCAAAATGAAAAAACTTTCCATTCGCTTCTGGCACAGTATTATTTTCAAAAGGATATGTTTGAAGATGCGTTTAAAGAAATTGATGAGTTTGCAAAACTTGATGCCAACTCACCTCTAATATACCAGATGAGAGCTCTCATATACGAAAAACAGGGAGACGCATTTAACGAGCATGTTAATTGGGGTAAATATAATATCGTGAGAGGAGAAAAAGACGTTGCCCTAAACGAGTACCTGACGGCATACAGATATAATGACAAAAATATCGATTTAACGGAAACAATTGCTGCTCTTCTGGAAGCGGAGGGGGACAAAACAAAAGCAAGCGAATTCTATGAAAGATTGGCTGACATAGATGCAAATAACAGAAATGCCTTACAGAAGCTTGCGGAATTCAGGGAATCAATCGGAGACAATTACGGAGCTCTTGAGTATCTTGACAGACTTAAAGAAATTGACCCGAAAAATCAGTATGTTGCGGAAAATTATGAAAAAATTAAAGACAGGGCAGAAAACGGAAGCTTCGGCAGCTTTTTCAAGAAAATTTTCGGCAGAAGAATGATGGGAGAATAAATTCTTCATAAAAAGAATATCACCGCCAACTTTTTAATTTCACGCGGGTTCCCATCAGGCGTATTATTTTGTATTTATTTTTTCCTTCATACTCATTTTCAACGGAAAAAATTGCCTTCAGTGTATTATCCAATATATCCTGTCCGAGTTTTCTTTTCATTATTTTATATTGAGATTTTGTTAGAAAACTCTTACATTCTTGTAAATACGACTTTTTCATATTCTCGGGCAATTTCCGATAACCCCATACAGGGAAAACCCTTGCCCATTCACACAGAGCTTTTTCCAAATATTTTTCCCTATGATAAATTGAATACAAACTTTTTATATCATCATATATTGTTTTTATCGGATAAGATATTACAAGTTTACCTGAATTACCCGCACGTCCTTTTCTGTAGTTATACAAAGAATCGTCTATATAACACATTTTGGCAAGTAAACGGGCATGAATATTGAACAATTGGTCTTCTCCCCAACTGTAGTTCCCAAAAAGAATATTATTATCCAATATAAACTTTCTGTTAAATATTTTCCCCCAGGGAGTAAGCATAAGAATCAGGTTATATCGGGCTATGTCCTCAAAGGTATGCATCTCAAGCGGAGAAAGACAGAGAGTTCGTCTCTTAAATCCTTTACTCAAAGGAGTTATCTCATGTCTTGTTTCGTTATACCAAGTCGTATTTGCACAAAAAACCGCATCGACCTTTTTATTGACTATGGTATTATACATTATTTCACACATAGCAGGCTCTGCCCAATCGTCAGAATCCACAAACATAATATACTCACCTCTTGCATGTTTTAAAGCAAGATTTCTTGCAGGACCAATTCCTACATGCTCAGTGTCTATAATAACAAACCTGTCATCACGTTGAGCATACTCTTGCAAAATATCGGACGACTTATCCGTAGAGCCGTCATTTACGCATAGAATTTCAATATCTTTAAATGTTTGTTTAACCAAACTGTCCAGAGAACATTTAAGAAATGCTTCCGTATTATAAACAGGTACTATTATCGTAACTTTATAACTCATTTATATTATACCTAAAATTATTTACGTGTGGGTTAGTAAAAAAACTATGTCCTCAGCCTGTTAAAATTTTATGAAAAACCGCTTTATTTTAATATCAGCCGACAGCCCTAATACGCGAAATTTCTTTCCAAACAATATTGACTAATTTGGTTAACATAACGAATGCTTAATGATATGATATTTATACAGAGAAAGGAGATAAATTTGCTCACCGAACTTCTTGCACCAGCAAAAGACAAAAATACCGCAATTGAAGCCATAAACTGCGGTGCTGATGCCGTATATATGGGAGCCGCTAATTTCGGTGCCAGAAAAAATGCCCCAAACAGTATTGAAGATATTAAAGAAGTAATAAATTACGCACATAAATACCGGGTCAAAGTCTTTATTACCGTTAATACCATACTGGACAACAATGAATTGGAGCAAGCGGTCAAACTGGTTAAAGAGCTTGATAGTATCGGAGTTGATGCAATAATTATTCAGGACCTCGGTTTGCTTAAAAGGATTATGGAAGAAAATATCAGTATTCCGATTCATATAAGCACCCAATGCGATAACAGGGATATCGAAAAAATAAAGTTTTTCAACAAACTCGGAGTTTCCAGAGTTGTTCTTGCAAGAGAACTTTCCATAAAACAAATAGAACAAATCCACAAGGCAAACCCTGATTTGGAGTTGGAAGCCTTTGTACACGGGGCTCTGTGTGTTTCATACAGCGGACAATGTTACCTAAGCCACTATATCGGAGGACGTTCCGCCAACAAGGGCGAATGTGCACAGCCTTGCAGAAAAAAATATACGTTGGAGGACTGCAACGGAAAAATTATCGCCAAGGATTTTCCCGCTCTTTGTCTGAAAGATTTTAATGCCTCAAAGCACTTAAAACAAATGATAGATGCGGGGATTTTTTCCTTTAAAATAGAAGGGCGGTTAAAAGAGAAAAATTATGTTAAAAACATAACCGCATACTACAGGCAAGAATTGGACAAATACTCGGATAAAACAAGTTCCGGCAGATGTTTATACCCGTTTACGCCAAATCCCGAAAAAAGTTTTAACAGGGGATTTACGGACTACTTTTTGGAAAAACGCACAAATTGTTTCAACTTTGTTTCACCAAAATCAAGAGGGGAGTATTTGGGAGAAATTACAGAAATAAAAGGCGACTGTTTTGTACTGAATACAAATAAAGAAATTCACGCACAGGACGGAATTACGATAAATGAAGAAGGATGTCTGGTTAACAAGGTCCTTGCCGAGGGTAATAAAGTCACTGTTTATCCCGCAAAAAAATTGGATTTAAAAATCGGTGCAAAAGTTTACAGAAACATTGATGTAAAATTTGAAAAAGAGCTTTTATCCCCCGTTAAAAGACAAATCGGGGTAGGGGTAGGGGTAAATGAAGGGGTGAATGAAGGAGCAGAAGAGCTCCGGCTTGTACTGACGGATGAAGACAATGTTTCGATTACTCTGCCGATACTGTATGAAGAAGTTGCAAATAATCAGGAAAAGATGAAAGAGACATTTATAAAGCAATTCTCAAAGACAGGAAACAGTGATTTTTACATTAAAAACAACGAAATAAACGCACAATTGCCTTTTATACCCGTAAGTGCCATTAATGAACTGAGACGAAAAGCTTTTGATATATTAATGGAGAAAAGGGTAAAAAATTATAAAAGAGCTGCTCAAAAACCTTTAAAAATTGTTCCGTATTATCTTCAAGAAGTTGACTACAGAGCCAATGTTTATAATGATAAGGCAAAATCATTTTATGAAGAATGCGGATGTAAAGTGACGGAACCTGCCGTAGAAGCTGAGCAACCAACGCACGAATATGAACTTATGAGGACAAAACACTGTCTAAAATATGCTTTCAAAATGTGCAAAAGTCCTGTATCACTAAGACTCAGAGATGAGTACAACCAAATTTATCCGCTAAAGTTTGACTGTGAGCATTGTGAAATGGTTATACATTCTCCTGCTCGGCACCCTGTTCCCCCTCACCGTTCAAAACCGCAATTATAGCATTTAACTCTTCCTTGTTTTTAGCATTTTCTATTGCGGATATTGCAGTTTTGTATTGTTCAATCTGCTGCTCCAATGCCTGAATCTGCATTTCCGTTTCTTCAGGTGTAAAATCCTGACCGTACATAAACGGAGTAGAATATAACGGCGTTTCATCAAATGCCCTGTCAGTCCAAACTGTAGTAATTGCAGCAGGTGAAGTTAAGGTTACACCTAATAACTCTTTATATTTTCCGGGATTTTTCCCGCCTATTGCAAGTTGATACTCATTCTTTCTCCAGGTTGACGGTTTTAACCAATTTTTTGAAACAGTTCTCGTAGGAACATACGCGTCTAATTCCGCAAGATTTTTTTCAGGATGCTTAGCCAACTGCCGCATTAAATTCTCTTTTGTTTTGATTAAGTCTTTTAACCTTGACTCATAGAGCTTTTGCGTACGATTAACACTTGAATAGAATTGGTTATATCTCTCAGGTGCAATTGTTCGCCCGTTGATTTCATAGCCGCCTCTTGAATTTTGAGTATAGCTGCTGCTCCATTCTTTATTGAATTTTGCGGAATTATCCTTTAATAATTTTTCATAATCAGCTTTTGTTTTAATCCTGCTTCCAAGAGAGCGTAACTCAGCCAAATTTAATTCCAACATCGATTTTTCTTCCTGAAGCAAAGCTCTTTTTGCCGCATTAGTCTCGGTGTTTAATTTATTTGTAATGTCATTGAGTTTATTGTTCAGCGAAGTTTCCAATTCTTTATGCTGCTTTTTGTATCGTTCTTTCCAATCACCGAAACTTCTCCAAGAATCTGACATTTTTGTTCCCCATTCCTTAAAGAAGCCCGAAATACCTTGTCCCGCTATAGCTGCCTTATCCGCCTTAACGGCACTTGCGGTTGCCTTAAAGGCGTTAACCGTCATATCTCTTCCGAAGTTAGATGCAGATTCAACAACTTTACCGATTCCGCTCCTTGCAGCTGCAGAACTTGCCTGGGAAGCAGTAGTTGCAGAAGTTCTAAAACCTTTACCAAGACCACGCAGACCAAATATTGATGCCAAACCAACAAAAGCAGCACTGCAAATATCTTGTTGAGCCTTATCAACTTCAGCGTCCGTTCGTGCATCATTCAGTTTTGATACACCTTTTGCGACTCCGACAGCTCCGCTTACAACACCTGTCGCCAAAAGTCCTGCACTAATAACAGGTCCCACAACAGGAATAAATGTAGCACCGACAACGGCTGCCGCAATTCCTACATTTTTCAGGCATTTTTTCCAATTCCAACTGCCGTCTTCTTCAATACCGACAAAGCTTTTACCCATATTTGCCAACGCACTGCCCGCATTAGATAACCAACGTCCGGCTTTGCCCCAAAAACCTTGTTTTTTTGTTGATACAGTTACAGAGCTTGAGCCGTCAGCTTTTTTATTTTTTTCTATCTGCTGCTTTTGTTCTTCAAATTCTTTAATATTCTTTTCAGCATCAATTTCTTTTATAATTTTGTCTTTATCCTTTTCAAACCGTACCTGTGCAACCCTTTCGGAAAAACTCAATACAGGCTCTTTTTCTTGAGAAGTGACCTTCTTTTCATCACTTGTACTTGAAGATGGGACGGAACTACTCCAGGGCATGGAAACAGAACTGCTCCAAGGCTGATTCCAGGTCGGATACGACATCCACCCTTGATTCCATGTTCCTACATTGTTCCAAGGTTGATACCAATTCTGCCAACTGTTATTCCAATATTGATTTGTTGCCCAATCAGTCATTGTATTTCCCTTAAAAATTAATATCCCTTATTAATATAAAGTTTCCGGGACATCACAAATTGACTTTTCTTAATAAAAATTTACATTTCTATATGTATTATTTTTCTGGTAAACTTGTATTATTATGAAGTGTGGATTTGTGACAATATTGGGGAGACCTAATGTTGGGAAGTCGACTCTTTTGAACCAGATTTTGGGACAAAAGATAGTTATAACAACAGATAAGGCTCAGACTACCCGAAAGAGAATCAAAGGTATATACACGGATAAATCAGGACAGATAATATTTGTTGATACACCCGGCGTACACAGACCTTTGAACAAACTCGGAGAATTTTTACTTGACGAAGCCAAGGTCGCGGTACCCGATGCGGATGTAATATTATTTTTAGTTGACGGCTCAGAACCTGCGGGGAAAGGGGATAAATGGATTGCCGAAAACATCCTTGCAGATATCAAAATCCCTGTGCTTATTGTGCTTAACAAAGTTGATTTAGTAAAAAAACAAGAAAAAATTGAAGAAAATCTTATTTCATACAAAACCTTGTTTAAAGAAAATGTACCCGTCGTAAGAATTTCCGCAAAAACCGGACGAAATAAAGATACGCTGCTTGCAAATATATATAAAAGACTCCCTGAAGGTGAGAATTTGTATCCCGAAGATATAGTAACGGAAGAAAACATGCGTAGTATTACGGAAGAAATCATACGGGAAAAAATTCTTATAAACACAAAAGACGAAATTCCCCACTCGGTTGCGGTAAAAGTTGAGAAGTATGAAGAAAGTGACGATATCGACAGAATAAATGCAATCATTTATTGTGAGCAAAAAAGCCAAAAAGGAATTCTTATCGGAAAGGGCGGAAGCTTGTTAAAAACCATAGGTACGCAAGCAAGAGCCGAACTTGAAAAAATAGTGGAAAAAAAAGTTTTTCTGGGGCTGGAAGTCAAAATTGAAAAAGATTGGAGAAAAAAGGATAAAATTTTGGAAAACTTCGGATATAAATCCGAAAAAAACTAGCAAATTTTTTGTTTATGAGTTTTATACAGTATAAGGAGTGTGTGTAGTATATGAAAGTACAGAGTGTTAATTCGAATTTTTACCAGACAAAAAAGACCCCTTCATTTAAAAGAGCCTGGCAGGAGCACATAAGTTGGGGGGCCAATTACGTTAAAGAAACGGGTAAAACAAACTTTAAATTATTTACTTTCCCTGATGCAAAAGCGGTCTTTGTGGAAGTTGCAAACAAACTTTCAGGCAATATGGGAAAGATAAAAGAAAGATTAGTAAGCGTACTCGCTGCCGGAGGGGCAGGAGCCGTAATTTCCTCCATTGACGAAAAGTCAGAAATATATCCGATGAAAAATCAGGGTAAGGGAGTTTTTACCGCCGAAAATATTGATGCAAAACCAGAAGATAGTTACAGATATATCATTTTAACCCAAGATGAGAATGTTAATATTGTCAAAGATCCGTATGCAAAAAAACAAGAGAATATACTGGGTTGGAGTTCCGTCTATAATCAAGACGGTTACGAATGGCAAAACACTGACTGGCTTGAAGGTAAAGACCCCAGAAGAATTGTAAGAAAGCCGAATGAACCGTTGAGGGGACTTGAGAATTTGGTAATCGAAGAAATAAATATTCCCACACTTTCCGAAGAAGGAACCTTTGATGCCGCAAAATCACATGTAGATACTATCGCAGAAAGAGGGATTGCAAATGCTATTGAAATCATGCCGGTAGAAAACACTTTCTCAAAACAATGGGGGTATGACGGCGTTGACAAATTTGCGGTTAATACAAACCTCGGCGGTCCGGACAAGTTAAAAGATTTTATAGATTACGCTCACGGCAAAGGATTAAATGTAATTATGGATATGGTTCCCAATCACATGGGACCGGACGGCAATTTCCTTAAGGAAACGGGACCATACATTAAAGCTGAAGGGGGGTATGGAGATTTATTCAACTACGAAGGTAAAGATAACAGATACGTAAGAGACTGGATGGCAAACGCGGCATTATGGTGGGCAAATGAGTATAAGGTTGACGGTATCAGATTTGATTTAACACATGCTACAGGATCCGATTACCTATTAAAGCAGATTTCGCTTGAGCTTAATGAACATAACCCCGACGTATTTTTAATTGCTGAAGATAATATGGATAACAGAGAACAGATAACAAAGTACCACGACAATGTAAACGCAACACACAATGAAAAAATAGAATTTATCGACAGCCAAATAGACCTTTTACAAAAAGGTTGGGGTCCAAGCATCGCAGGCATAGGCTATGACAGTGAGTGGGACTCAAAATTTAAGGATATGGCAAGTCAAGCTGTACTTGAACCGGGTTCAAACCTGCTTGGAAACGTCGAGAGAAATATAAAGGATACAAGACACAGGGTTAAATATGCATACAGCCACGATGAAATAGGAAACTGGGACGGCACCAGATTTGTAGCCAAAAATATGGTAATGCATTTTATGTTATCTAATTATGTTGACGACGACGGTAATTATGATGACAAAGACCGTAATTCAGTAAGAGGACAAAAGGCTGCAAACGCGTCCCAAAAACTCTGTGAACTCATTGTATCTAAAGATTTTGACAAGATTTCAAGGGCTGACCTGATGAAGTATGAAGAAAAAGAATGCGGACTTAAAAGATTCATTTCAAAAGACGAACTAATTAACGTATTCAAAGCGGGATTAGCCAAACAAAAACTCTTGTTCGGTTTGTCCATGACAACTCCCGGACCTAAGATGTATTTCCAGGGAGATGACCAGGCAGACTTATCACTCTTCAGATTCTTTAGAGAATTTTCAGACTCAAGAGACAAGCGGGCAAATGACCCCAATGAACTTCCTAAAATGTGGGCGGAAAAAGGGTATGATACATTGGAAGAAATTACACGTCCCGATTGCATTGTTGGAAAAATTAAATATGACGGTATGTTTAAAGACACGCCCGCACAAATGATAAAATTCAATAAGGATTTAAGCAATTTGCTTAAAAATCATTCCGCTTTACAAAAAGGTGAAATCACCGCATTTTATAATGACTATAACCATAATGTAAATGTCCACAAGCTCACAAGTCCTGATGAAGAATTGCTTGTTATAAAACATTTTGGTGACGGGTTTATTGATAAGAGCTATGAATACTTTGGCTTCCCGCAAGACAGTACCTGGGAGGAAATATTCAACAGCGATGCGGAAGAATATGGCGGGGCAGGTTACACCAATGAAGACAGAAAAGACATTACTAATCTGAACCAAAAACTGTCTCTCGCTCCAAACAGCTTTATTATACTAAAAAGAATCAGTTAGAAGTCTTTACTTTTAAATAATTCGTGATATTATAGGTAAAAAGGGACAAAAATGGCATATTTATCAGGAATACATCATCATACTCACCATACAAACCCGAAAGGGCTTGGAGTTTTGTGTTCCCTGATTGAATAAACTCCTTTACACCTCGGCTCTTTCGGGATATTTAGGGAGAATGTAAAGAGTACGATAAAAGGAGAAAATTTTAAATGTCACTTGTAAATATAATATCCGCTATAGGTAATAACAGCAGTATTTATCCTCTTATAGTAAGAGATTGCGGGATAGAAAATCCCGTAAAAGTTGCTATGACCTATAATCAAAATCTTAAAGATTCTAAAAGAATGGCGTTTAACGCAACAAGAGAACGTCTTATCGACGAGTACGGGGCCTCCATTGTATGGCTTGGAGGCATTCCCGCAATGGATGCAATTTGTAACTGGGGTATAAAAAAATGCGGTTACAACCCCAATGTTAATATAAACCTGCTTAAAGAAAAATCTAATCAGGGAATACAATATAATATCAACAAATTTAAAGAACTTGCACCTAAAGAAGTTAAAGAAATGGAAAAGGTCTTAAAAAATAAATCAACATACCAAAAACTTTTAGCAGGAAAATTTGTATTATCAACAGGAATTCCCATTTTGCTAATGGGATACTGCCTGCCCAAATTCAACTTTGCACTAACGGATAAAATACGAAAAAAACAAGATAAAGCAGATGCTACGGAAGTTATAAAACCTGTTCTTGATGAACTCGAAAAAGAAGAAAAAGCAACCTTCACAAAACCTAAAGAACCGGCTTTTAAGGGAGTTACGGCTACTCTGGCAAATATGTCCACCGTACACAAAATGGCGGTAACGGACGGTGGTTTAACGGTAGGAAGAGTCGGTACAGGACGTAATAAATTTGAAAAACTTGAACTCGGATTTAAGATGACAATGATGATGTTTTTAAATTTCGTTGCACCGATTTGGATTGCAAAAGGGTTTGACGGGATTTCCAACAAACTTTTTAATACAAACGTAAACCTCGACCCGAATCTTTTGAACGACAAAGATTTTATCAAGAAGATTAAGGAAGGTTCGCTCGAAATGCCCAAAGATAATATAATAGAATTTCTTGATAAAAATCCTGATTCCAAATTCTCACAACTTGCAGAAAAATATTGCGGGGTAAAATTTCTGAAAAATAGAATCAGAGATCCGAGAGAATTTGTAGACGAAGCAAAAATCCAAAAATTCCAAAAAGAGATTGAAAAGTTTGCCGCACAAGCAAAATCAAGCGGTAATATTGAAAAATTTGCGAAAAAAGCATTGGCTGTCAAATCAGGTAACATTCTTGCAAACGTTACTTTGAGCAGCATACTGCTTGCCGTAGTTCTTCCGAAAGTAACATTTATGCTGAGAAAAAAAGTTACAGGTTCAGATGCGGAACCGGGCTTGGTAAGAAATGCTTGAAATTAAAATTATATAAATATTTTGAGATTCTGCGAAATTTTATACTATACTTGAATAGTAGTAAGAATCATAAAATGGAGAAAGAGAATGGAAGTCTTAGAAAAAACAGGGGTTATTCACCCGTCAGCAGTTATTCATCCTTCTGCAGAAATAGCAGACGGAGTTAGTATCGGACCTAACGTTGTTATAGGCGAAGGCGTAAAAATAGGAAAAGGTACCAGAATTATTGCAAATGCATATATTGAGTTTGCGGAAATTGGTGAAAATTGTACAATATCTCCATTTTCTACAATAGGTTCGGAACCGCAGGATTTAGGCTATAAGGGAGAGCCGACAAAAGTCGTTATCGGAGATGAAACTATTATTAAAGAAAACGTTACTATCCACAGAGGTGCAGCCTGCGGAGATTTCACCACCAGAATAGGCAATAAATGTCTGCTGATGGTAGGCTCTCACGTTGCACATAACTGTGTACTTGCTGATCAGGTAATACTAGCCAATCTCGTAACCCTGGGAGGACATGTTCACGTCGGGTTCGGAGCTTTTGTCGGAGGTATGAGCGTATTCCACCAGAATATAAGAATCGGAGACATGGCAATCATTAGCGGTTTCTCGGCTTCCCGTCAGGATATACTTCCGTACTCCAAAGGAGAAGGCAGACCGCCGGTTCCAAGAGGATTGAATGTAATAGCTATGAAAAGACGCGGTGTTTCTCAAGAAATCAGAACCGCTACAAACGAAGCGTTTAAGCTTTTGATTTCGGAAGAATATAATACAACCCAAGCTATTGAAAAGATTAAAGCTGAAATTCCGATGAACGAATACATAGAAAAAATGATTGATTTTATACAGACTTCAAAAAGAGGAGTTCTTCTAAAAACACATAAATCCGGTTATCAATCATTAGAATAAAAAAAGCATGACACAAAATAAAGGGTATTAATTACAATTATTAATACCCTTTATTTTTTATTATAAATATTAAGTTTTGTAAAGTGCTAAAATCAAGTAGTAGTAAGTATTTTCAAGATTTAAGATAAATTTTCCAATAAAATACATTTACCCCCTTGACTTAAAATTCTTATGTGCAATAATATAAATACACACTTTAAGTGTAGCCGAAACACTAAATAGCAAATATAAACCCCAAAAATCATATAAACTCCTAGATAATAAACACTAAAAAGACCATTAGGATGCAGAAAACAAAACCCACTCGATACACACCGGGTGGTTTTTTTTGGGGGGTAAATAGGGGGGGGGTAAATGGGAGGGGTAAATGGAGAGGGGTAAATGGAGAGGGGGGGAAGAATAGGAAGTAAGTGGGAGGGGAATAAATATAATTTAGGATAATGCGAATAAAAAGAGCAGCGATTTGACGGAAGAATTGGTATATAATAAGAACTATGCTAACAACATGTTTTGGTATTTTAATCCGAATAATATCAAATTCTTATCTGAATGTTTTTCAAAAACTTTTGACAAACAAAGGACAAAAATCTTCAGTTGTTAACTTCTACACCTATTTAGGACTCGCTATTGCGGTCTGTTTTCTATTCAAAGGTATAAATACCCTCCTTATACCTTTTGTCTTAATTATGGGGCTTCTGGGAGCTTTAGGGAATTTCTTTATTATAAAGGCTCTCTCTATCGGGGAGCTTTCGACCTTGGCTCCAATAAATTCCTATAAGCCTGTAGTTGCTCTTATCATCGGTATAATTTTCCTAAACGAAATTCCTGCATATCAGGCATTAATCGGAATAATTTTAATAATCATCGGAACATATTTTATACTTGGAACTAAAGGAACTATTAATTTAAAGGCTCTTTTATATAGAATTTTAGCCCTTATTTTTTCCGCTTCTGAGGCAATTGTTATAAAAAAAATAATATTAGCCACCGATATAACTGAAGCCTTTGTATTATGGGTTCTTGCCGGACTATTGTTTTCATTTATATTTTTGATTTTTTCAAGAAATAAACCCGAAATAAAATCATATAAATATCAAATTTTGCTCATATTTGCGGTAGGCGTAATGCAATATTCCACAAATTTTGTTTTCTCAAAGATGAATGTTTCATACGCACTTGCACTGTTTCAACTTTCAACAATATTAAGCGTATTTTTAGGTGTAAATATATTTAATGAAGAAGGTCTTAAAAGAAAGCTATTAGGCTCTCTTATAATGGTTATCGGTGCAGCTTTTATAATCTTAAACTAATACCTAAAGCACTCTTTATCATGATCATCAACAACACCTATCGCTTGAAGGTAAGAATAGATAATGACCGTTCCGACATACTTCATACCGCGTTTTTTTAAATCTTTTGAAATCTTATCAGATAGCGGCGTACTTACGGCTAAATCAGCCCCTTTTCTTTTAATAACTTTATTATCCGTAAATCCCCAAATGTAATTAGAAAAAGAGCCGAATTCTTTTTGAATTTCAATAAAAATCTTGGCATTATTTATTGCAGCAGAAATTTTTCCCCTGCTTCTGATTATTTTATCATTACTTAAGAGCTCTTGAATCTTATCTGCATCATAAGCGGCAACTTTATTTATGTCAAATCCGTCAAAAGCTTCCCTAAACGCTTCACGCTTTTTTAAAACAGTAATCCAGGCAAGACCCGCTTGAAAGGATTCTAATATTAGAAGCTCAAAAAGTTCTCTGTCATCATACTTTGGAACTCCCCATTCTTCATCATGGTACTTTACATATATTTCAGATTTTTCATCTACCCAAAAACATCTTTTCATTGCGGAACCTCGTCCAGTATAAATTTTCCCAAGCGTCCTTCTCTAAAGTCCTTTAACACATAAATAGCGGCCCGTTCCGTATCGGGTTGTTCAGCCTTTAAAATCCAACTTCTTTTTAACGCAATATTCTCAAGAGTTAAAACATCGGTTTTATAATACTCTTTAACAAAATTATCATCTCTTAACATTTCTAAAAGAGCCTTTGCAACGGGCTCCGGGGAGTATGCATTTTCCGATACTGAACTTACAAAAGCAAGCTTTACAGCCTGTTCCTGATTATCCTGTCTGGTCGGAATTATACCCGGTGTATCCAACAAATCTAATTTAGGATTGATTCTCACCCACTGTTGTTGTCTTGTTACACCCGCTTTTGCACCTGTTTTTGTTTTTGAAGATTTCGTAAGCTTGTTTATGACACTTGATTTACCTACATTGGGCATCCCAACAACCATAGCTCTTGCCGGGCGTCTTAAGAGTCCTTTTGCCATCAATGCCTGAATCTTAGGTTCGCTCAACTCAACCGCAGTTCTTACAACCGCACTCAAATCCTTTGAGCCCTTGGCTTCCGTAATTAAAACAGGGCATTCGGTTGACTCCTTCAAATACTTAACCCACTTTTTTAACTCGTCTTTGTCTGTCAAATCAGCTTTGTTCAACAAAAGAAGCCTTGGTTTATCACCCAAGAGCTTCTCTATGTTTGCATAACTGCTTGATAAGGGCAACCTCGCGTCACGGACTTCAATTACTACATCAACCAGATTAAGTTTTTCTTTGAGTTGACGCTCGGCTTTGGCTATGTGACCGGGATACCAGTGAATATGTGTTTTTTCTTTAGCCATCACACTTCACCTGTCTTTCCATTTATCCCTTTACCACATTTACCCGCGTTTACCCCGTTATCTTTTTTCAATTTTTTCTTTAATACGAGTTGCTTTGCCTGAACGTTCTCTTAAATAGTATAACTTAGCACGTTTTACGTCACCCTTTCTTTGGACAACGATTTTTTCAATACGCGGTGAATATACTAAGAACACACGTTCAACACCAACACCCTGGAATACTTTTCTTACCGTAATGGTTTTATTAATACCTGAACCGTGTTCGGCAATAATAGTACCTTCGTAAGCCTGTATTCTTTCTTTGTTACCTTCTACGATTTTAACGAATACACGAACCGTATCACCGGGATTCATATCAGGTAATTCTCTTGTTGTGTATTCTGCTTCTAAATTCTTAATAATAGGATTCATTTTTGCTATTCCTTATATTTTGACTACTTGTACATTTTATTCTCATATTAATTTAAACAAAATTCAAATACAAGTAGCAACTACAAAAATTACGCTTTTTGTTTACTTTTGTAACATTTTTCGTTAAAATAACAAAAAATATTTTTTAGGGATTTTATTTTAACAGCCGATTAAATGAAAGAAATTTTATGATAAAACCAGTTGGTAATAAGTTTACACTTTCAAATGTAATAACAAAGATGACTAAAGCTGACGCTTTAGCACCTATTGTAGCACTGGAAGCGGCAGTTGTGGCAGGTAGAACATATCAAGCATACAAACGCGGAAAAGGAGATGAGGCAAGAGAGCGTTTCATAGAAGAAACCATTGGTTCAATAGTTTGGATATGCGGAGTTAAATATCTTAATAAACTTGGTGACAAAATAGTTGCTAAAATTTTAAAATCAAAAAACAATTTTGATGTAGGCACAGATAAAGTTCTAAGAACTCCTTTTGAGAATTTTATGAAAAAAGCTCCCAAAAATTTTACTCCTAATCAGGTTGCACTCATAAAAGGGGGAAAAGTACTGACAAGTATAATACTTGCAAACCTGTTCATAGGTTTTATCGTCCCGCCTCTCAATCAGGCTCTTACAAGAAAAATCAGAAGTAAGCGTGGTCAAGAAACACCGCCTGTACAAAAAAGAGGCGGACCAACTTTCAAAGGCGGAGCCATAGGAGCAATTAACAAATTTACAAATTGGATTGAAAATACCAACACCGGGCAGCTTCTCTCCAGTGATGTCGGTGTAGCCGGAGGACGTATGTTTAACGCGAGACGCAAGGAAGAAAGAAGAGAAATTGCAATTCGCGATATCGGTTCTATCTACTTTTACATGTGGGCTCAAGGGCATGTAAGAAACTTAATGAACCTTGTTGAAACAGGCAAGGCAAGACGGCTTAATCCGGGTACGGCAGAGCTTCTAAGCAAACATTTAACGGATTTTATCGGTGATAAAGAAATGAGCGTAAACGAATTCAGAAATGCCGTATTAGGGAAAGAAGCTGAACTTCCCGAAAATATAACAAACTTATCAACCTGGGAAAGAGGAAAAGGGAAAAAACCACTTGAGGTAATAAAATTAAAGGAAATTGAAGGTTTAATAACAGATAAAGAAATCCTAGAAAGAGTAAGGGAAATGTCAAAACTCCAACCAGATAGACAGGGCGAAGCTGTTTTGACCAAACAACAGTTGAAAGACGCTTTCAATAAAGCTGAAATCAATAATCCCAAACTGTTAAATAATGTATTCAATGATTTTACCGGAGGCGATTATAAAAACGAATTCAAATATGTTTCCAATAAGAAACTTTATAACCTAAAAGCAGAGATGGAACACTATGTGGAAAGATTTTGTAAATCGGTAAAAGACGGCAAGATTAACAAATCAACATTACAGAACTTTGAAAGAAAAAATCTCATTTATAGCGGAATCAATTTTGCAGCGGGATTTGCCGTCGCAGCAGCGTTCTTATCAACACTTATTCCAAAATTCCAATATTGGTTTACAAGAAAAACTACAGGCGTAGACGCTTTCCCGGGATTGTACGATTTTGAAGGTCAGAAAAAATAATAAGGATGCGAAAAATATCCCGCAAATTCTAAGGAGGATGCGGGGAAATATGCATTTTTCTCGCAAACTCTAATTGTAAACAATTGTAAAGAAAAAAACAAGTTGTGAAATCAGGCTTGTTTTTTTTACTTTATATATATGTAAACACTTTAGTAAGGATTAAAGGTTATGCTAACACTAAGTTCATCAGAAGAAAAACAAAGCACATGTTTTAAGTTTATCGGAGCAGACACAACTCCTAAAACAACACATTTGATTTCTAATAACACATCATTGATTGCACCTACCATAAGCGATGGCGGAATGGACACTTGCAGTTTTTATTCTGGTCCTTCTGATTCTGCAATAATGGCATTTGGTGAAAGCTATGAAACGGCAGGTTCAATAGCTTACTCTGGCGGCGAATCTTGCGGGTCAATAGCTTACTCTGGCGGTGGTGAGTCTTGCGGTTCTATCGCATCATCCGTTTCAGTTTCTTCAGGCGGCGGTTTCTCCGGCGGAGGTTGCAGTTATTCTTGCTAATCAACTTATTAAACATAATTGTAAATCCGATTTATCCAAATCGGATTTTTTTTGTAAATTTATTGTCAAAAAAAACTTATAATGATACGATTAATGTATGGGAGAGAATTTCAACATTATACATTTCTTAAAGAGTGCTGTTGCAACAGGTGCCTCTGATGAACACCTGAAAGTCGGGCACGCTCCGTATATAAGAAAAAACGGATTTATTATGAAAACAAATATGGCACCTCTAACCAAAGAGGATCTTGATAATGCCATTTTGGAAATAGCCCCCACTGCTATCAGAGATGAAATCCTTACACTTTGTGATGTTGATTTTATGTACCAAATAAAGGGGACATCAAGATTTAGGGTAAATTATAACCGACAATTAGGCATGCCGGGGCTTGTTATAAGAAATATTTCTTACAAAATTCCCGAACTGAAGGATTTGTCTCTGCCCGAAGTATTACACTCTATTGTTGAGTCCCAAAACGGAATTATTCTCGTGACAGGACCTACAGGGAGCGGGAAATCAACAACAATCGCTTCGCTGATTAACCAAATTAATGCAACATCAGCAAAACATATCGTTACAATAGAAGACCCTATCGAGTATGTTTTTGAGTGCAAAAAGAGCATTGTATCTCAACGGCAGGTAAACGTAGATACGCATTCTTTTTCAGACGGTATTAAATACGCACTGAGACAGGACCCTGACGTTATATTTATAGGTGAAATCCGCGACAAAGAAACAATGGAAGCAGCATTAAAAGCATCCGAGACGGGTCACCTTGTTTTATCTACTTTGCATACAAATGATGCGGTACAAACAATAAACCGTATCGTTAATATGTTTGAAGAATCAAACAGGTATCTTATAAGAAAACAACTCGCAGAAACACTAAGAGCAACCATAGCACAAAAACTCATATACTCCGAACAGGCTCAAAAAAGATATCCTGCCTGCGAAATAATGGTTGTGACTTCCACTATAAAGGACTATATTACAAAAGACAACACGGAAGAAATTTATGAACTGTTAAGAGATAATACGATTGACGATATGATTTCAATGAATACATCGCTTGCAATACTTACCGATAAAGGGTGCATTACCCAGGAAGAAGCTCTTAAAAATTCAAATGATGAAGCCGAGTTGGAGAAAATTTTCAGAGGGGTGTATCAGGGAACCAAGGCTTATTATGAATAATTATGTAACGGAAGCAATTAATTTAAAATCTTACAACCTTAACGATGCCGATAAAATCATAGTTATGTATTCTAAAGAAAACGGGCTTATTAAAGGTGTTGCAAAGGGAATAAAAAAGCCTAAAAGCAAGTTGGGAGCCAGAATGGATTTGCTTGTGGCAAATTCTTTACAGCTGATAAAAGGACGTTCAATGGATACCATTGTGCAGGCTCAAACGGTAAATCACTTTCGCAAAACAAGAGAGGATATGGACAAACTTATGCTTTCTTCTTACATCTCGGAAGTGGTTATGAATTTTGGAGAGGGTTCCGAATCAGCCTCCAAGGAAATCTATGAACTTTTATACAAGGCTCTCAACAGAATCTCTAATTCTACAGAAAAAAAAGATATGTTGATAGCTGCAATAAAATTTCAACTGAAGATACTGCTCATAATGGGATTCTGCGTAGAGTTGGATACTTGTCTGTGTTGCAGAGAACAAGTTCTTGACGAAGATATGTACTTTTCTTCATCTATGGGCGGAATTATTTGCAAAGAGTGTAACGAACACCTCGGAGTAAAATTAAAGATGCATCATAAAATTCGGGATTTTCTGCAAGCAATGCTCCAATTTGATTTTGATTTTGAAAGCGATTATGACAGAAAAGCTACTGAGAAGGTTTGCAGTGTTTGCTTTGAGCTTCTGGATGAATATATAAAAATTCATACAAACAAGCGTCAAAAATCCGTAAAACTTATTAAGGAAATAACAGTATGAAAAAAGTACGTATAGCCCATCTTTACCCGAAACTCCTGAATATTTACGGAGACGGAGGCAATATTCTTACCCTCAAAAGGAGATGCGAATGGCGGGGAATTGAAGTAGAAATTGATGAAATAAATATCGGAGATTGTATAAGCGAACACGATATATATTTTATCGGCGGCGGACAAGATTTGCAGCAGATTGAAGTCTCAAAGGAGCTGCAAAAGCACAAAACCTTTTTGCAGGATGAATGCAGCAGGATGGCGGTTTTTCTCGGAATTTGCGGCGGATATCAGCTTATGGGACATTACTATCAACCCCATAACGGCGACCGTCTGGAGGGTATTAGCCTTTTAGATGCTTACACTGTTGCGGGTGACAAAAGATTTATAGGGAATGTAACGGTAAACACTGATTTAGTTGAGCCGCATACTCTTGTCGGATTTGAAAACCACAGCGGACTAACGTATATTAACGGAGAAACCGAAGCAATCGGAACTGTTACCGTCGGTAACGGGAACAACGGACAAGATAAAACAGAGGGTGCACGATATAAAAACGTATTCGGGACTTACCTCCACGGCTCGTTTTTACCTAAAAATCCCCATTTTGCGGATTACTTAATAGAATTGGCTCTCGGCACAAAACCCGAACCCCTGGATGACAGCATTGAAGTAGTTGCACACAATGCACTTGTTAATAAAAAGTATTAATCTTTAGTTGGCTTTCCAGAGCATCTATTATCTGTTTCTTCCTGTCAGAAGATATTGATTCTTTTTTTACCGCATCATATCCGATTTTTTCATCATTTTTTAGAACATTAATTAAGTTTTTAGCAGAATCATAACTCCCGCTTTTGCAATATTCAACGGCATCTTCAATATTCATTTTATTGGCGGCATTCTTTATATCCCTGTAGGACATCCCAAGTTCATAAAATTTTTGTGCAATTATATTGTTTTGGCTATTGTTGAATTTTGCCTTACCGCTTTGGGTCCTGACCAACTTTTCCCAAGCTTCTTTAATAAATTTGGGCTGCGGTAATTCAAGTTCAAACTGGTAATTAAATCTGCTCAAAATAGCAGTATTTTTTGCCGTTTTGTACAATAATTTTTACAAATTTTAATAAAACCGCTAAGCCGCACTTGGCTCACCAGAGATAATTTGCATCAAAAATAATCACAGACTCGTCTTATTATCCGCCAAACCTTCTGTTTCTGCGTGCAAATTCCAATATACAATCACCCAGAATCTGTTTATCAAATTCGGGCCAAAACTCCTTTAGCACAATAAACTCAGAATATGCTATCTGCCAGAGAAGAAAGTTTGAAACACGCATTTCGCCTCCCGTGCGGATTAATAAATCAGGGTCGGGAATATTTGCCGTATACAGATGTTTGGATATTGTATCTTCCGTTATATCGGTTTCACCCGAACGTATAATTTCCCTCACTGCATGAACTATTTCATCCCTTGCACCGTAATTAAAAGCTATCTGAAGATTAACTCCCGTATTATTCTTTGTCGTCTCGACTGAATGTGCAAGTATTTTCTGCAGTTTTGGATTAAGTCTTGATATATCACCGATAAATGAAATCACGACATTATTTTCATGCATCTCATTTAATTCATTCTTTAAAGTCTGAGCCAACAAATCCATTAAAAAGTTAACTTCATCGGGTTTTCGGTTCCAATTTTCCGTAGAAAAAGCATACACAGTAAGGTATTTAACACCGAAATCGTCACATGCCCGCATTGCTGCTTTCAAAGCATCCACACCTTTTTTATGTCCCACTGCGGAAGGAAGATTTCTTAACTTAGCCCATCTTCTGTTCCCGTCCATTATTATGGCAATGTGCTTTAATCCGCACTCTTCTACAGTCTTTTTTATATTTTCCATTCTATACCTTAATATTCTTCCAATAATTTAAACACCTTAAAAACAGGTTCTTTGAGTAATTTTACATCAACCTCTTCATCTAATTCAAGAGTTATGGTCGGAATTTTCTTCTCTATACCAGCCCAAGTTCCGAAGCTGCCCGGAGTAGGATAACCGATAGAGGATTCAACAGGGTAGCCGATTATTTCGGAAATTTTTTTTGCAATCTCCTCCCCGTCTCCGTCATAATTCACAACCTTATACGGAGCATGAAGAGTAAGTATAAGTTTCGGCTTATATTTTTCCACTGTATCTATAACAAACTTTGTTTCCTCCTCGCTTGCGGGAGTTTCTCCGCCGTAATACTCATTGCGTTCCGACAATATCCAATTTTGAGCCGGAAAATTTCGATTTAAATCAACGCCGTTTTCGTTTGTTCTGGTTTTATTCCTGACTCCGTATTCGTTAAGACAGGGAATAAACATAAGTTTAGTATGCGGGTTTTCTTTTATATATTCCTCCGTCAAATATTGCCCCTGTGGTTCGTCGCCATGAAAACATCCGATAACAAGAATGTGATTATGGGGTTGATTTATATACAAAGAAACCATACTTACCGCCTACGGTTTTATTACAGCCAAAACATAATCATCCGTAAAATACTTACGAGCACAGGCTTGAATTTGTTCGGGAGTAACCTCTTTAACCATTTGTATTATATCTTTTTTGTAATCGAATGTTTTACCCATAATGGAGTAGTAAGCCATAGAATTTGCCTGTTGAGAATTTGTTTCGCTTATAAATTGTTGTTTCCCAATCCAATTATTTTTCGCGTTATGAAGCTCTTCTTCGCTTACCTGAATATCCTTAATCTTTTGGATTTCTTCCTTAAACCCTGCTATAGAAGTCTCCGTATTGGAAGGTTCGGTACCTATATATATGCTGAATACGGCCGATTGCAAATGTATTTCATAAGCAGTTCTCACCGTATATGCCAAACCTTTTTTCTCCCTGAGTTCCATAAACAATCTTGAGGACAATCCGCTTGCTCCCAAAATAACATTCAAAAGCAGCATCACGGGATACTCAGGGTCACTCAACGTCGGAACTAACCAGCCTTGAAGAATTTGAGCCTGATTGGCATCCGGTTTTATGACTTCAGCGTATTCCCTATCAAGCGGTGAGGGTTTGGACAGTTTTTCGGAAGAATCAACTGAAGGAGGTATTACCCCTAAATATTTTTCCAATAAACTTTCGTCAGCATCACCAACCAACGCCAACGTCTTTTTTGAATTGTGTAAGATATTTTTGTAAGAATTAATCACATCATCCTTGGATATATTGTCGATTTCTTCCAAGACTTTTGTATAGCTGTGACCGTAAAAATGATTTTTGTATATGGTTTTTGTAAACAAATCAGAGACCTTAACCCTTGCCGAATCCAATTCCGCAACAAGTTCACCCTTCATTTTTGTACGTTCTTTTTCGAATTCTTCAAAAGTTGTATTTAGTATAATTTCACTCAAAATTGAAAGGGCAAGCTCAAAGTCCTCATTGAGGCATACAAAACGCAATCTCAAATAATCGGATTTCATTTCCGTATATAGTTCAATAGCATTCTCGTCAAGTAAAGCGGAAAGCTCTTCCGCAGAATGCTTCGATGTACCTTTGAGCAGCAATCTGTTCATCAAAGAATACTCACCTGCATATTTTTCGGGAGTCGTTATCGAAAAGTTGATTGTTAAAGCCACCCTCGGAGTATTTTTATTTTGTTTAAAACAAGCTTGTATATTATTATTTAATACAAATTCCTTCATATATGAATTAAATCACAAAACTTCATAAATGTATAGTAAAAAAGTTGCAAATTGTAAAAAAATATATTGAAAAAGGCATGTTCATGGTAATATTTAATGTGATGAAGATTATAGAAGTAAGAGACGGTTTTATAAAATTTGAGGCAGACAAAAATACTTTTCTCTCATCATTTGTACAAATTGATGGTATTGAGAAAAGCTATGTAGCACAAGTCATACAAATCAAACGTTCTGGAGAGAATTCCATTGCGTATGCAAAAATTTTATTCCTTTATGACGGCGGTCTGCAAAGTTATGACAAAACGCTTCCTTCAAAGGACTCAGAAATTAAAGAATTTACGTTTGATATCCTAAGTAACTCAATCCGGGCAAACAATCCGATTATAGCGGGCAAAACTTTGGGGAGTAAATTCAATATTATTATTGATGAATCTGCTTATGACAAAAAAATGCTCGTAAGCGTTGATGACAAAGCCGAAAATAATATTCTCGTAAGAAATCTTGTAAAACAATTTAACAACCTTAAGAAAAATGTGATAATAATTGACACCCAAGGGATTGTTGATGCAAAAAAATATATAGCGGGCGTTGATTTCAAGCTGCCGCTTGATACTGCGTCACTTGCTTTTATGTACGAGGACTGCTTGAACGATGCAACGGCTGACAGTAAGTCGCTTATCGTGGAAATCTTTAAAGATTTGGCAGAATATTCAAGAACTGTTCCTTTTGTACCGTTTGAAGCCTTGAAAACAATCATTGATGATATGGTTGATAAATCCCACATATTCAAACTTCTGGTTCTAAAAAATAAACTTGCAAAGTTTGACAGGCTCGGATATTTTGCCAAAAACAGGCAAGAAGTAGAAGCACTGGAAAAAATACTTGCATCAAAATGTTCGATAATAGATTTGTCAAAACTGGATACGGCTTTTCAAAACAGGTATCTTGCTTTTATTTATGAAAAACTGAAGACCGCAAATAACACACAAGTAATTTTGGAATTGTCTAACGTTGTCAGCAAAAAGAATATTAAAAACATACTGTCTGATGAAGATGTCGCGACTACCTTTATTACTCATTCTAGGTTTAAATACCTGAATGATATCAAGAATATTTTTGATAACTTCATAATATTCCCGTCATTATCAAACAATTCAATCTTCAATATTTACGGAACATTCTTGAATGCGATGAGCAAAGGAACGTGCTTGATTGCAGGAGAAGCAGTAAATTATATACCTCTTGTCTCGGAAGTCGGAATTATTGACGATACAATAGATTTAGAGACAGAACTTCAAGAAATTTCAGCACAGGAAGAACAACCTGCGGAAGAGGAAACAACAGGAGAAGAAACAGAGTCGGCAGCTACAGAGGAAGAGGCACCAGAAATAAAAGACTTGGAACTTGAAACGGTTCCTGAGCCTCCGCTTGAAATGTTTACCGACGATGAAGAAGAAAATGAAGAGTCGGAAATTAGTGACGAAGAAGTTAATGAAGAATCAGAACCAACAGCAATAGCGGAGGAAACCCCGCTTGAAACGGGAAATGAGCCCTCAGCTCCGATGGAGTACTCAGACATTCAAGAAATACAAGATATACAAGATTCGGAAGAAACGGTTTCTGACTCTCAGTCTGTTATAGAGGAGTTGCCCGAATATGAATCCGAGCCCTTGGAAGAGTTATCGGAAAAAGATTTGGAGGACATAAAAGAGACGGAAGAAATTCCTTTAACACAGTCTTTTGAAACAGAAGTGCATCCTTCCTTAGAAATTGAAGAGTATGCCCCGCCCTTAGAAGAAAGCCCGGAAGGAGTGGAACTTGATGCTTCTCAAGAAGATACGAAGCTTTTAGGAGAGGAAGAGCTTAATGTGCAAAATGAGGCGACCGAGCCCTTAGAAGAACTAGCTGCTCCGATAGAGGAACCTGAGATATTGGAGGAACCTGAAGAAATTACAGAGCTTGAAAGTAATGAGCCTGAAACAATAGAGGTTTCCACCGATTTTGATTTAGAAGAAGAAATTCCTGCGGAAGAGCAAGAAAATAATGAAAAAGAAGAAGAGCCCTTGATACAAGAGCAAGAAGTTCTGCCGATTTCGGATGAAGACAGTCTCGATTTTGATGAAATAGTCGAACTGGATCCTAGTGAAGCCGACGAAAATGATATTGTTATTGATATGACAGATGACGGAGAACTTCCCGAAGAAGTTGACAACGAGATTATTCAAGACGTTGATAAAGTCTTTACGACAAGAAAAGATGATGATATTTCAGATACTGATTTGGATTTTATAGACGAACTAAACAGTGATGACGCCTTAGAGGAAATTGCAGAGCCTGTTGAACTTGAGGAGTTGCCGTCTGAAGGTGATGACGGAATTTTGGAAGAAGTAAGCCCGACAGAGCAACAGGAAATCAAGGAAGAGAAAACTGAAGAGTCTGAAATATTAGAGACCAGAAACTCTTCAACCCCGATAGTTCCCGTATATGATGCGGATATTCCGCAAGAAGATATGGTTGTAAGCGACCCTATACAGCAGGGAGATACGGTATTCCATGCTAAATACGGAAACGGTGTTGTAGAAAAAATGATTAAATACGGAAACAAGACCCTGTTCTCAATAAACTTTGATAATATCGGAAGACGCCTTCTTGATCCGACTTTAACGGAGATTAAAAAAGCCTGATTTTATCTGTGATTATGATAAGTGCAATGTCGTTTCCCGCTGGTTTGACGTGAGGAATTTGTTAAAAATTATAACTTATAATTGCGTTTATACTCCAATTTTCACCGGAATTATCCTTAATATTCTGTAAATTATACCGTTGGGCTTCGAGAGAAATGGAAAGGTTCTTGTCAAATTTTTGTGTTACCCCCGCAAAAACTCCTATACTATGTTTCCACTCATCGGTTTGATGAATATATTTTCCCGAATAATGCGGATTAGCATAAAAATCCGTATTATTACCCAACGGAATATTTATACTGAGAGGTGAATATCTTATTTGTGTTGCACTGCTATCTCCCGCAATCGTATTTCTGATTCTCAAATTTTGGTTTAACCGTCCGTTTTTATCATAGTTTAAGCGGGCTTTATAATCCAAAACCACATTAGTATTTTTGCAGAAATCAGTTCCTACACCTAAAAAAGTCGAAACAGAAGCCCCCTTAAGAGGTAGTGTTTGTTCAATACCACTTATGGTTTGATTGGTGCCATCAAGGCTCTGAAACGAATTTACGGATGCACTGTATTTAATAATCGGCTCTGGCATTATAACTCCTAAAAATCCCCTATTATATATATAAAGTATTTTAAGAAACAAAAATTGCTCCATTTTTATACTTTTGGCTATGTCACAACAAACAGTTGATAAATAGCCATTTTTATAGGGGAGTATCAGAACTCCCCTACAAACTGTT
>CALUTM010000002.1 GCA_944323705.1 Candidatus Gastranaerophilales bacterium | reverse complement strand
AGTGACTAAGTGAATAAGTGACTGAGTGATAAAGTGAATAGTGAATAGATTTTTGTCGGGCAATGCCACGACCTACAGTTAGTTTTACTGTTCAGGATCTTGCCAAAAAGCAATCATAATACCGTACCGATAATAATTATGGCTTCGGGTAATCTTGAAACATTATATGTAACAAAAATCCCCCCCATTTTAACATTTTATATTTGAGGAGTTGTAGTATAAAACCCAATAAAATCAACACTTTCAGGATATCAATGTAACGATTTGTAACAAAACATCAAAAAATCCTAAAGTTTTTCAAAAAAATGCCGATAACATATCTGTAAGCAAAAAGAAAGAAAAAGCAAAAACAAAATCGTGTATAAAAGGGGTTGGTAATAGAACCTGAATTACATCACCCCGGCTGTTGATTAAGAGGTATGTTATGGATGAACATGAAGCACTAATTGAATACTCGGAGATGACAACATTTGATTTCAACTCAAAAGAGTTTCAAGAAGTAAAAAGGGATTACTTGAAATGTAGAGACATGGTATTGAGCTTTGTATGGTTTATTTCTGATTTTATGAACAGATTTAAGCCTGCAAGGAATTATTAAGGAGCAATTATGAGCAGAAAGGAATATGAAAATAAATGTTTTTCGCCCAATTGGATTGAAATCGATTTGAGCGAAGTTGAAGACGCGGTAAAAAAGGAGGAACGCCTAGAGAGCAAACGACGTAAAGACCTAAATACATTATTAAAAGAACTTGATGAAATCAAGCAAAGTATTGAAAGAGCTGCAGAAAAGCAGCACAGATTGGCAAATCTTATGAGCTTTTACACCGGTGAACTTGTACATTAAAGGCTTTTAGGGTGCCCAAAAATTATTGAATAAAAAGGCGGTAGTTATGAGATACCGCCTTTTTTGATTATTGATAAATAACTTTGAGATTATTCTCAAATATAGAGCCCGCACAACCTATACCCGTGCCGACAGTAGTTTCATTACAGGCATAATTACCGCTCGTCTGGTTCCAGGTATATTTTTCAGCTTGTCCTGTAACAATATTCACAATTTTTATGGTTTTTAACCAATCATAAGTCGAACTGCCTACGGGAACTACTTTACCGCTTCTATCAATCAGAAAACTAAAAATATCTCTTCCGACTACATTAGGCTTTGTTTGCATACCGTTTATATCAACATACATTGTGGTATATTCACCTTTGAATGAACCTTTAGCGGCAAATTCTTTAATAAGTTCTCTTCCGCCTCTGGAAGCAAGCAGTAAAACTATATTGTCAGAAAAATTAAATCTGTAATAGGAGGTTGCTCCACCAATCAGAGAAACATTATTAGAAGAAGCTATACTAAAAGCATTGCCGTTATAATATTCTGCAGCAGGTTCAAAATCAGAATTAGTCATTGCTGTTGTTTCGTATGAACTTCCGCTTATGTATTTTGCTAAAGTTTCCATATAGTCATCAATAGATCCGTCTCCAATCTTAGCCAAATCCGAAGTGTCTTCATCTGTCATCATTCTTTGGTGGGCGTTTTCCAGTGTAGACGAGACTTTAGCAAGTGTCGGTCCGATTTGTGCCCCGCTGGTATTTTTAACGAGAGCGGGAGCCGTAAGAGCCGCTACCACTCCTATAATCCCTAAAGTAATCAAGACTTCTGCCAGGGTGAACCCAAATTTCTTCATCATACAGTCAACTCTCCTAAATTATGTATCATCTAATGTAACACAATATACATTGTGTTACATTAGATAAAAAATTTCAACCCATAGTAACTGTGTAGTGGCAATTTTCGCACAATTTAAATTAGTTATTTACTATCCAAGATTTTACCTGAAAGTAAGTTGGGCAATACCCGCCTTACTGATATACGGACTTAACGTGAAATTAGGTGTCTTTGCGAGGACGATTAGTCCGAAGCAATCCAACTTTTTATAAACTTTAATTTTGTGATTCGTGAGTAGTGGTTAAAAAAAGTGACTAAGTGAATAAGAAAGAGATTCTTCGGCTCTTACGAGCCTCTGAAAGACGGTAATTTTAAAAGAAACGAAAAGAAAGAGGAAACACGGCAATCGTTTCCTATGCCCTTCGGGCATTCATATCAGGCGGTTAAACCCGCACACTTTGGCTCACTATCGCAGCTTCGCTGCACGTTCGCCATTTTAAGTTAATGTAGGGCAATGCCACGACCTACAAGCTAGTGAATAGTGACTAGTGACTAGTGAATAGATTTTTGTCGGGCAATGCCGCGACCTACAAGCTAGTGACTAGTGAATAGTGAGTGGTGAGTAGTGAGTAGTAAGTAGATTTTTGTCAGGAATGCCGCGACCTACAAGTTTATAAAGCCGCACGCGTGTGAGCCTTGGCGAACAATAGCATGCGTAAGTGATTGGGCGAATGCCCAAAGATTAATACATTTGAGCATTAGCGAAAATGTCGGAAACAACGGCTGTTTTTCTTCTCTTTTGGTTCTGTTTTCTCTTCTTTTCTTGCCTCAAAAAGAAGAGAAAATGAACAAGTATTTTTTAAAAAAGTTTTTGTTGAGCTTTAAAAGTTAATGTCGGGCAATGCCCGACCTACAGTTAGTTTTACTTCCATGTAAACAATATACTTAAAACTTTGATTTTGTCTAAATTTATGGTATAAATATACTATATTAATGTAACACAATGTATATTGTGTTACATTAGATGATACATAATTTAGGAGAGTTGACTGTATGATGAAGAAATTTGGGTTCACCCTGGCAGAAGTCTTGATTACTTTAGGGATTATAGGAGTGGTAGCGGCTCTTACGGCTCCCGCTCTCGTTAAAAATACCAGCGGGGCACAAATCGGACCGACACTTGCTAAAGTCTCGTCCACGCTGGAAAACGCCCACCAAAGAATGATGACGGATGAAGATGCTTCAGATTTGGCTAAATTGGATGGCAATTTTACAAATTATATGGAAACTTTAGCAAAATATATAAGTGGAAGCTCATACGAAACTGATTTTTTCGATTCCTCCGATTTTGAACCTGCGGCAGAATACTACGACGGTACGAACTTTAGGCTTAATGGATATTACAGATTCAATTTTTCAGACAGTATAACTCTATTAATATCTGCTGCAAGCGGAGTAACAAAGGTCGGTGATCGTTATCTAGTACATATGCAATATTACACTCCAAAAGGTTCTTTTAAAGGACAATTTGGTATAATGTATGTTGATATAAACGGTGTACAAACTAAACCAAATGTAGTCGGAAGAGATATTTTCGGATTCTATATTGACAGTAGCGGCAAAATTTTACCTATGGGCAGTAAGACATTCGCATGGATGAAGATCGGAGGATTAGTATCAGTAGGACAAGCTGTACTTTCCAACTCTTGGGAGGACAATAGCGGCACTTATGCCTGCAACGAAACAGTTGTTACCAAGGGAAAAGGTTGTGCGGGCTCTATATTTGATAACAATCTCAAAGTTATTTATCAATAATCAAAAAAGACCCTATTACTTTTATAGGGTCTTTTTTTAACACTTTTCAAAATGCTTTCTCAAAAAAGAGGGGTGGTAATATTTACACAAACCCTGTTTTTCTATTAAAAGGGTAGAAAAATTTCAAAAATAGTTTATAATAAACATGCAATGTATAATCGGAGACAGAGTCATGTCTTTTGATTTCAGTAATCTCAATCCAATCAACAAAGCTCAGGCAACATACAAGGATGGCGGCGGTTTAGGCGGCGGCGGAATGTATATGCGTCAGAACAAAAAACGCAAGGACCAGCCCGATGATGACATGTTTGAAAGAGCCGAAGATGACAATGTTGAAAACGAAATTACGATGGAATCCGAACTTAAGGAAGAAGATATTCCTGAAAGCACGCTTTTCAACAAATTTGTCAATTGGTTCAGGATAGGTAACAGCTAAATATACATTAAATGAAGGATTTTTACCCCTGCTATTAGTGTGAACGGATGATTTTTTTCAAATCTTTGTTGAAATTTTGTTACAAATTGTTACAATCAAAGTGTCCGGTCTTTTAATTAAGAAAGATTTTTTCATGAAAAAGTTATTACTTACAGCAATATTCGTGCTTTTTTTAAGCGTGAGAGCAGAAGCTGCCATGGTAATTATAGATTATCAGGGCGATACGCTTGTCACGTCTAATAATATAGAGCGGACATTGATAGTAAACAGTGATGACGGGACAAATTATTATATAGCGGTCAGACCGCTTCAAGAGACTGTGACAAAAGAGGACGGGAGTGTGTCAATTCCTTTGGAGTATTTGTTTATAAACAACACAAGGGAGGACGTTTATTTGAGGTACAATGAGTATTCCAATATATTTTGGGATGCCAACATGGGCGGTACTGCCAAGGTTATGACGGCAAAGATTAAGAATTACGGCATTGTTCCTGCGGGTGTTTACAATATTCCGTTTGAAATTCAGGCAACGGATATAGAAACAAAAGAAATTGCCTGTATGTCAATGTTTAATCTTCAGTTTGTCGTACCTCCGACGCAGCAGCTTAATGCTTATTCCGAGATGCCGAGAATCAGTGTAACCGCATCCGATGTTTTCAGCAAAAACAGAAAGATTGCATCCGAGACGTCTCCAATGATTTATATACGTTCCAACACGGACTGGATATTATCTCTTGATACCACGGATTTTGGAGATATGGCGGGGAATTATTATGTTCGTACGGTTTCCGCATCTGGAGGTGTTACAAACAGGCTTCAGGAACGGGCTTTGATTACTCCGGGCAGAGAAATTATTCTTGCAAGAGGAAAGGCTCCCGCAAATAACGAATTTGTATCTGTAGAATTTTCCGTGGAAAATCCTGACGGAAAGCCTATTCCTGCGGGAAATTATCAAAACAGAGTGAAATATATTCTTAGGGAGGGAGAGGTTTAGATGAAAAGGTTAATGGGAATATTAACGCTGCTTTGTTTGGCACTTCCGATTCACGCTTCAGTAACGGTGTCGCCTACAAGAATCGAGATTAATGCAAACAAAATTAAGAATAATTATGTAACAACTGCCGTTGAAATAAAAGGAGACACGACCAAGGCAGTTCGTTACAGGGCTTATCCCGGTTATTTTAAGATATCGGATAAGGGTGAAATGATAATGTTGGAAAGCGGCACGGATGAGCACGACATTTCCGGGAAAATAAGATTTGTTCCGTCTGAGTTTACGGTTCCGCCGGGGAAGGCTCAAAAAGTGCGTGTAAATATTGCAAATATAAAGACGCTTCCTGACGGAGAATCAAGGGCAATTTTGTATTTGGAGGACGTGAATACAAAAGAACTCAGTGTTCCTTATTCCGGCGGGAGCGGGATAGGTGCTCAGCTTTTACTTAAAACAAGAGTCGGTGTTCCCGTTTACGTTGACAAAGGGAACTTTAAAAAGAATGCCGACATAGAATATTTCAAAATTACAAAGGGCTCTGACGGGCTTTACACCGAGATGAAAATTTTGTCTACGGGTAACAGTAAAATCCGATATAGCGGAATGTTCCAAATTGTTCAGGGTAAGAAGCTTATATGTGAGTATCCTGTAGACGGAAAGGTCGTCGGCGATAACAACAGTTATGTTGCAAGACAGAAGATAGAAACATCAAAGGTAAAAGAACCCGGAGAATATACGCTTCGGTTGGTGTTCTCGTACTTTGATGAAAAAGATAACAGAAAAAATATAAAGAAAGACGCAATACTAAATATTAAAAATGAAATTTAAAAAAAGAAAGGAAGGTACCCCACAATGAAAATCACAAAACTATTACCAATCACACTGGCTCTGCTGCTTGGTGCAACGGGTGTATACGCGGCGGGCGGTGCGGATGCTCAATCTCAGGATACGGCGGTTTACACGCTGAATCTTGCCGATTATTTAAGAATCGCAACCGAGACGGAACCTAATGCATCCGACGTATCTTATGGGACGGAATACTCTTCTGCCACAATTGATACGGCTATGACAGGCGTATTTAAAGTTATTTCAAACAACAGAACACAGGATTTTTATCTTGTAGGCACTTGCCCGACGGCTGCCGGTACAACCAAATGTTTATACGGTGCGGACGGCGATTGCAAAAACCTGAAAATGGTATTTACAAAAATAGATGTTCCGCCTGCGGCAACAGCAGTAACAAATATTACGGGCGGAAGCCCTACAACGGGTGAAAATCCTGATGCAATTGCGTTTCCGCTTACGATAACTCCTAACCGTGAAGACGGACCTGATGAATCGCTCTCGGCAACATGGGATACGGACAAGATTAAATACACAATGAATAACGGTATTGAAACGTTTACTTGTACCGTTTCGGGAAGTAATGAAGCACAGACCTTCTCAACCCATGATACAGACGGGCAGTATCAGGCAACATTAACAATGACGGAAACAGCCTTATAAGGTGAAAATTGAAAAATAATAATTTAATAAAATCGTTAATATTAATAACAACCGTGCTAATCGGCACGGTGCAGGCTTATGGCTACGCAGAAGTTGAACAGTCCGTGACAACGGACGTTCAACCCTCCGTAGCAATTTCAAAAATAACCTCTCAGGAAACCGGATCGATAAACCCCGCAAACGGAGTTAACACCGGATTGAGTGCGTCTTTCAAATTACAAACAAACGGAACTGATGAGGATTATGATTTTATTGTTACTTCTTCAATCCTCTCTATGGATGGCGGAGAAGTTTCCGCATACGGTCAAAACGGATGTTTACTTTTTGGAAATACAACTTCATTGCCGACAGTCACGGCAATAGAAAACGCAAGAATAGGAGGAAATGAGAACAGAAATGTAATTGCATACCCGTTAACAATGGGTATTACTAACCCGATGAGTGTCGGGTTTACAAATTCCACACAATATGGTGACTGCTGGGCAGTAAAAGTTAATAACGGTACGGAAGGTACACTTACACAGACAGTAGGACAAACACCTGTCGTGAATACTTATTCCGTAGGACAGGACGAAGCGGGTGCATATCGTGCTACCGTTACATTTACGGCAGTCAGTAAATAGATGTGTTAAATAGAAAAATTCCGGGCAAGGGATGCCCGACAAAAGATTAAAAAAGTACAGGCACGGAACAGCCTGAATGTGGAACTAAAAGAAAGAGATTTTGAGAAAATCTTTGAATGTTAAATAGAATTAAGTACATATTAATAGCGGCTTTGGTCGGCATGTGTCTTTGCCATCCGTCATACGCAAACGATTCCACAATTACATATATTACGGTAAATGATAAGTTTTATGAAGATGTGGAAATCATGATAGGAGACGGAGCAGAGATACTTGTGCCGTTTAAACAACTTGCCGATTTATTTGACATTCATTATACGGCGGACAGAGTTAACAGGATTATCAATTTTACGACTTACGACGGACAAAACGGTGTAATTAACGATAAGGGTGTATTTATTAATGACCAGATTACACAGAGACGTACTCCTGTATTTTTGCGTCAGGGGATTATGGATAGCGTTATGAACGAGGCTTTCATTCAGCCCGATGTTGCGGAAAAAATTATGGGGATAAAGCTTACCACAGACTATTCTTCGCTTACCATAAGTGCTCAGGTAGGACGTGATGTGCCGATTCTTCATTCCGCCGCAAGTGTTTATGAAGAAGATAAGGGACCAAAAGCATACAAGGATGTTGTTACTCCGAAAAAAAACGGAATAATTTCCTTAAACACAATCGGACTTCATAATAATATGATTAATGATAATATGTCGACCAAGGGACTTAATTTCCGCAGTATAAACGATACAATATCGGGTAATACGGCTTTGAGTATTTCAGGTAACGCTTTTGGCGGGAAGTATCGTGCTGAAGCAAATATGTTTCATTACAGGCAGGATGCTTTTATGTTCGGCGGTTTGACCGCTACTTATATGAACAGTATAAAGGATAAAGAAACGGGCAAGGAAAAGTATTGGTATGAATTGGGTAAAGTAAAGGGCAGAACCGACGCGGATGCCGCCATCGGAACCAATATGTTCGGTGTTCAGGTTTGGAACTATGATTATGACAAAACTCCCCCTTATAAGCTTAACGGTTACGTTAAGCCGACCAGTCTGGTAAGAGTTACCGTAAACGGAGGTGAACCGACAACTTTAAGCACGTATGCTGGATATTATACACTGACTGACATGTCTTTGCCGTCCAAAATAGAGAGTATTAAAATTGAAGAAATCAATGAGGACGGTACTATTGAACTTGTTAAGGAAGAAAGATATTCACTCTACGGCGACAGACCGTTTGAAAAAGAACAGAGAGGTTCTGCTTTTGCGGGTGTATGGGGATACCAAAACCGTTTGTTTAGAGAAGGAGCAAATATTTATCGCGGAAACAACAAAAAGGTAGCTGCGGGTATTGATTATCAGTATGGTATAAAAGATAACGTAACGTTTGAATCACGCTTGACGGGCGATAAGATATATGACAAGAACGGCACGAGCGTAATATATCGCATTCCGACAAATGATACCCTTCTTGTTTCGGGAACGCAGAAGAACGTAAACTATCTTGAAGGGGCAACTTCGCTTAACAGTATTGAATATGTAAGTAAAAAGGACCCCAACTTAAAACTGAGAGGTACTGCGGGCGTGAGTGTTGCCCACGATGTCAGAGAAGAGTACACCCATGCAGGGTACATCGTAAAGGGAGCGGGTGAGTATTCCAAAGATTTAACCAAGTATGGGTGGAAGATTTTTAAACCTAAAAGTGCAAGTGCAAGGGTTGAACTCTATAATACCTCGCCGGATTTTTATATCGCAAGTACCGATGCGACTTCCAAAAATGACAGAACAGGCGGACGGGCACAGGGAAGCTTTAGTTTTAATTCAACCAACGTAAACGGCGGTTATAACAAATACTATTCCAATATGAATCATCGCTATCAGGGCGGTACAATAGCATTTGACGAGTATAATATCGGAGCTTCGACCCGTATCCCCAAAGTTGCAAATGTCAGATTTAACACCTTCCACAGAAGAGGGTCAAATGATTTAGGCAGGAATAAGAACTATTACTACGACTTTAATGTTTCAAGAGACATAAAAAAATGGGCTCGTGTTGAGGTGGGCAGAAGAGAAAGCGTGTATGATACAAGATACGATATGCCGAATGAAATAAACCGAAACTACAGTTCAAAATACGCGGATACCTATGCAATGCTCAATCTTCCCATTCCGAATAATAAGGGTAAAATCCAGTTTGGTCACAGCTTTGTTGACTATGAGGCATCGGGTTATAAAAACGACTATAATATGTTTCGTTTCGGCTATGTTTTCCCGACCTGGAAACGTATAACCCTCGGACTCGGCTGGGGCTTTCGCTACCACGGTCAGGGAGGAAATGATTTTAATGTCAATGTCGGTTACAGAGCGAAATCAGGTCAGATGATAACTCTCGGTTACCAGTATTCTAAAAACGGTGGTTATTTTATCGACAATATGTTTACTCCGACAACGAGCAGACATTCGGTCAACTTTATATTTAACGATGCATTTCAGGTATTTCATCACGGCTTGAAATCAATCGGAGACGAGTTTGAAGACAAGGGTATATTTGAAGCAATTGCGTTTATTGATATAAACAAAAACGGAAAGTATGACAAGAAAATTGATATCCCGGTGAAAGATATCCCGCTTATTACAAGTTGGTCGTCCGAGCGTGAGTATACAAACAGGGCGGGACGGGTAGCGTCTGCTACATTGACAAGCGGTGTTTATACGGTTGCTCTTGACATGGATTCTCTGCCTATAACCGTTGCTCCGCTCACAAATGATTTGATATCAAAAACCATTAAAATTGATAAGGGTTTGACTACAAAACTGGAACTCCCTCTTGCAAGTACGGTCGGCTCTGTTTCGGGTGTATTAAAAATATCCGATGATTTTGAACGTGATTTGAAGATTACCGATTTTGTTGTTGTACTTCTTGATTCAAACGGCGAAGAGGTTAATTATTCTACCGTAGACTCTACCGGACAATTCTACATTTCAGGGCTTGCTCCCGGAAGATATACGCTCAAGTTGGACGAAAAGTTTGTCGATGCATACGGGCTTGAAAAATTACCCGAAAGAAGCGAAATAAGTATATTCATTCCCTATGATTATCAAAATCCTACGGATGTGAAAAATCAAAATCTCGAGTACAGGACACTGTCTCTATAACAAGTTCTATTTAACATGAAACACATATATGTGATTAGCCGTCAAAATGACGGCTTTTTTTTAAGAAATCTTAATAAACTGGATTTCGGGAGTTATCTATATTACTATAGACAAGAGGGGTATTGTTCCGACACAAAATCGGGGTAATTTGTACAGAGGGGATAAAGGTGAATATTTTTAGAATAATATTGTCAATATTAGTTTGTACGATATCGGCTCTGGCATCTTATGCCGAAAGTGCACGAATGGACTTTAATATAACTTTGCCCGGTTATGTTAGAATAGAACCCGTTACAAGCCCGGTTTTGGTCGCCAACATAACCGACAGGACTGGGAATTTGTACGCTCCGATGTCAAGTAAATTCCGTGTAATATCAAATTCCAAGGATACAAAAACCCTTTATCTTCAAGCAAATACCGTTACTGACGGAGGTTATGAAAACGCAATGTTTGAACAGGGCGGAAGGGTTTATATAGCTTTTGCCAATCTTGCCAAAATCCCTAAATCTCAATCACTGGCAAATTGTAAGCTCGGCGGACAACCTAAAGACAGTCCGGGAGTCGTGGCATATCCCGTTACATCAATATCGGGAGCGGATTCAAAATTTGTGGTTTCCAAAGGTAAGTATGAAGTCTATGCCGGAAACGGTACAACTTATGTTACCGTCAATGTCGGCTCAAACGTGTTAAAAAACTCGTTTGCCTCAAATGACCCGAAAGGTTTCTATCAGGCAGTTTTATCACTGACAGAGGCGGATATATAGAAATAATTTACGAAAATTACGGAGGAATTAAGTACAAAAACATCTAAAAGGGAGGTATGTTTAAAGTAAAGAGGGGAGATTTTTTGACGTCTTTAAAGGCGGCACTTGTTGTGTCGTTCGCATTTTCTTGCCACGCGGTATACGCGGAGGCGGATTTCTCCTGTCTTGAACTTGCACGTACGAAACCCATAAAACTTGTTAATCCGCTCTATTTGGACGGCTCTCGTATTGAAAAACCGACTATAAAACTTAATACTCCGTACACAGGTACTCAATTTGATGAATCGGATTATTTTTCTTCCGAAATTCAGGAACTTCCTCCCCCGGCAGTTTCCCCCTCTGATATTCCTTCGGTTGAAACCGCCCCCTCTCATTTACCCCCTTTTCAACATGCGGACCAGTCGGATGTTGAGCCTCCCAAACCTCATTTACCCCCTTTTTCAACAGGCGGAGTAACCGAGCGTGAAACCTCCCCCTCTAATTTACCCCCGAATTTACCCCCCAGGCAGAATGCTCCTCCCGATAATGCGGAATCGCAAGAGTTTAACGTGATTCCGATAAATGATTTTTTTGCCCCGCCTCAATCTCTTCAGGACACTGATGAGATATATTCCGCTGCCGTAAATTCCGAAGAGACCCCCGACCTTGAAGGAAAAATAATAAGCGGAGTAAGGATTGAAGGACTCAAATTACTTAAGCCCGATGTTGTACAATCAAAAATAAAAATCGGCTCTTTCTTTAATGAAGAGCTAATTCAACAAGATTTGCAGCGGATTTATGCGACGGGATTCTTCACGGACAGAATGAGCGTAGAGCCGATACTCAAAAGCGACGATACCGTTGAACTTGTGTTTACCGTACAGGAAAATATCCCCGTGACGGAGGTTTCAGTCATCGGAAATACGGTAATTTCTTCAATGGAGCTTATGCCCTTTGTAATTCCGCTTAAAAATAAGCCGCAAAATATCTCCAATATCAATGATGCAATCCAAAAATTGAACGGTTATTACCACTCAAAGGGGTATATTTTGGCGGGAGTAAGCTCCGTAGACGATTATGAGGACGGCAGCCTTTCATTCTGTATTAATGAAGGGGTGATTGATAAAATTGTCATTGAAGGCAATGAAAAGACAAAAGATTATGTAATAGAACGCAATATAATGACGCAGCCCGGTACTGTTTATAACGAAAACTATCTTAAAGAGGATTTGGCAAGAATTTATTCCACTAAGATATTTAAGGAGGTTAACAGAGAAATTCTTCCGAGTGAAACCGGGGCCTATAACGTAAAAGTCGTGGTTAAAGAGGACAGTCCGAACAGCCTTGCTTTGGGGGGCGGTATTGACAATGCCCTCGGTGCGTTCGGGTCCGTAAGCTATAGTGAAAATAATTTTCTGGGCAGGGGACAAAGGCTGACTCTTTCGGGAATACTCGGCTCAGGGATTCTTCTAAGTGACGCGTCAATTAAAAACCGTATGAATTATCAGCTTGAATTGAGTTTCTTTGAACCATATTTCCTTAATGCCGACAATTCGCTTATGAGTAAACTGTACTATCGTGATATGGGAAGTTGGCAGGTTCCGCTTGCAATTGAAAGGCGGTTTGGAATCAATGCGGGAATAGAGCATAAAGTCAGAGGGTATGATAATTTGACTACAAACTTTACTGCAGGAATTGAACATATCAGTATGAGCGAGGGTGATTTTAATAAAATTTCACAACTTTATGCCCTGAGAAATCTTGATATTGCCCAAAGGGCAAAACAACTTACGGGCGGAACATTCATTAACCTTGCTCCGGGTATCCGATATTCTACTTTGGATACAAATGAAAACCCGAGAAACGGAATAATTGCCGAGGCAAAATTTATGGAAGCTTTCGGAATAAGTAATATTAATCATACCAACGGAAGACTTGCCGGCGGTGTAACAAAGTATTTCCCCGTCAGGAAAAAATCTTCATTCTCACTCACGGCACGCGGCGGTATAAAGGTACACGGAAACGAGATGCCTGAAGTTATGGCGTTTCGTCTTGGCGGACCATACTCGGTCAGAGGTTTCAGAATGAGCGGAGTCGGTGCGGGAGATGCGTTTATTATGGGGTCTGCGGAGCTTGCAACACCGCTGCCGTTTGTTGACAGGCTTAAATGGGATTTTCTGCAAAAAATACGCCTGACGTTCTTTGTTGATGCAGGGAAAGTTTTTGACCCCACAATCTCAAGCGTGTTATATGACAGACCCATGGGAGCCATCTCGGCAGGTATAGGGCTGAGGGTGTTTATCCCGGGAGTCGGACCGATTTCCGTCGATTACGGTATTCCGCTTACAAATCCCGGCGATTACGGCTCAAAGAACGGATACTTCACTTTCGGAACGGGCGTAAATCCCTATGGATATTGATTCTAGCAAATAATAAAGTTATGGGAGGTAAATATATGAATATTAAAAAAATATTAGTCGGCTTGTGTCTGTTGGTTTCAATGCCTGTGTGGGCAGGGGGTGTGGGATATATTAACTATGAAAAAGTGGTACAAAATTACCAGTTCGCAAAAAATGCGTTGCGGGAAATCGAAACTAAAGGTAATGAAGTGCAGCAATATTTGATGTTAAAAGAAAAGGAATTCAATCAAATCGAATCTGCTGTTCAAAAAAAGAAGTTTGAAGAAACTGTACGTGCGGAATTGCAGACAAAAGAAAAAGCTTTCAACGATTTTCGTAATAAAAAAGAGGAGGAAGTGTATACGAGAATTCATGCCGTTAGTGAAAAAATCAGGCTCGAAAAAGGATTGGACGCAATTATTGACGCCAGAAGCGTTTTTTCGGGCGGAGTCGATATAACGGATGTGCTTATCCAACGGCTTAATAACCCCCAAGTTCAACGTTAGTGATAATGGAATATGTTGTATTTATGCGGGCTTGATTTTAGGTCTTGTCGGTTTATAATAAAAGATATCGGGATGTAGCGCAGTTTGGTAGCGCACTGTGTTCGGGTCGCAGGGGCCGCAAGTTCGAATCTTGTCATCCCGACCATTTGAAAAAAGAATAATAAATAAATCGGGACGTGGCGCAGTTTGGTAGCGTGCTACCTTGGGGTGGTAGAGGCCGCAGGTTCAAATCCTGTCGTTCCGATTTTTTTATTTGAATTACAAGTAAACTTCCTATTCACTTAATCACCCCGTCACTTAGTCTCTTTTTAATGTCGGGCAATGCCCGACCTACAGTATTTATTATAAAAAGCTGGATTGCTTCGGACTAATCGTCCTCGCAAAGACACCAAATTATATAATTTCATGTTAAGTTCGTATGACAGCAATGTCGGGCTCTGCCTAACAAAAATCTACTCACTATTCACTAGTCACTAGCTTGTAGGTCGGGCATTGCCCGACAAAAACTACTGATGAATCTCTTAAATGTAAACTTCTTATTCCCTTAATCATCCTGTCACTTAGTCACTTCTTTAACTTACCTACAGGTTTCTTTTAATCATTTCGTTAATCCTGTTACTTTACTCCATATTAAACGAAATTTGGGATTTAGTAATACGCAGTCTATTGTGTTAAAATTACTCTATGAAAAAGATTTTATTATCATTTTTGGATTTAATTTATAAGAAAAAATGTTATTTTTGTAATTCGTCAAAATATTCGCTTAAAATGTGTCCAAAATGCTATGATGAACTTTCTTTTTCCGATTTTCGCCCGAACAGAATAATTAACGGAGTTAATATTTACTGTTGCGGAGAGTATGATAAAAACCTCCAAAAACTTATCAGGGGACTTAAGTATCATAAACAAAAAGAACTTGCTTTTTATTTGGCAAAATTTATGTACGAATATTGGGTTAATATAGGAGATAGCAGAGATTTTCAGGTAATACCCGTTCCTTTGCATAAAAACAGAATAAAAAAGCGAAAATACAATCACATGGGGCTTGTAGTTGAAGAGTTTTGCAGGCTTGCTAATTTAACACCTAATTACGAGTTGGTCCTGAGAGTAAAAGATACAAAACCCCAATATAAACTTACGAGAAAAGAACGTATGCAAAATTTGTCCGATGCGTTCAAAATCAATAGCGAAAAAGATTTAAAAAAGCCGATACTGATTCTTGATGATATATGTACAACCGGAGCAACATTTGAAGAGTTGATTAATACTCTCAAAAATTACGGTATTAATGATATTGTATGTATGGCATCTTCGTCGCCTGTATGTTAAAATAAAAATATATTCAGGAGAGCTATGTTTAAAAAACAAAACAAAACAAATATGGAATTGGAAATCATAGAGCAATCCAAAATAATTCCTTATATTTTGATGAAATACATTAATCCCGAAACAGGTGAGATTAAAATAGATTTGCCCGAAAACATAACGAAAATAGTTCTCGTAGCGAGCGGTTCTTCTTACCATTGTGCAAGGTTTGCGGTTGATTTGTTGGAAAAATTTTCTAAAATTGAATCAAGGGCAATATACTCAAGCGAATTTTTGCTCAAAAATGTTATCCCGCATGATGAAAACACGCTTTATATATTTATAACTCAGTCGGGTGAAACGAGTGATACCTTGAAATCCGTAGAAAAAGTAAAAACACTCTCTAACCTTCCGACGCTTTGTATTACGAATAATGAAAATTCTACAATATGGCAAAAATGTGATTATAAAGTAGCATGTTATGCAGGTTTGGAACACGGTATTGCTGCAACAAAATCATTTACATCACAGATGCTTTGTCTGATATTAATTTCCCTAAAACTCGTTGAGAATCTTCACGGAACTGAAGCAACAAATGTTTATAAAAAATCATTGTTCAGCCTCCCCGGAATTATTGAAAAGGCTATCGCAAAACGTGACGAGATAAAAAAACTTGCCAAAATGCTTGCAAAGGAGCTTCTGATTGTAATAACTGCTGACGGAATATCATATTCCCTTGCCAAAGAGGCTGCATTGAAAATAAAAGAAACCTCTTATAAGAATATAAGTGCGGCAATTCTCGGTGAATTTATGCACGGGCATGTTGCGGTATTTAATAACAAAGGAGTTTTAGTCTATATTGCAGTAGATTCGATTTCAAAACGCTCTGTAGCAAATCTTAATAAGATAAAATCGGACTATAATCCTAAACTTGTTATTATAGGTCCCTCTTCGGATGAGATTAAGCCGAATTATAATATTAATGTTGAATGCGAAAATGAAATCCAACAAATGTTTGCAAATGTTTTAATATGCCAACAAATTGCACTGGAGACGGCATTGCGGCTTAAACGTAACGTCGACCATCCGAAAGGACTGCAAAAAGTAGTTGTTGATAAAACTCTATGATGCTTCTTTTTTCTGATATCTTGCCTTGGCGTTAATACCGTAGCATACTGCCGAAAGCCTTGCAGACATCATAAACATATTCCTCTGAATATTGGCAACATCATTCATCGCCTCAAGCATTTTGTTCGGATCTATCATTGATTCCATGGCGTCATGATTATCAACTTGTTCGTCCGCATACTTTTTTACTAACAATTTGTCAATGTAATCTCTTGCTCCAACTGCCATAATGTGTTCCCCTTAAAAATATTCCCTATATATATATAAAAACATTTGTTCTCCAAAAATTGACTTTTTTGTAACATTTGTTACAAATAGAGGATACGGAAAAGTTGAAAATGATACGAAGGGAATATATTGTCTGCAAACCTGGAAGATGTTTATCTCATTCTTTAGCAGGATAAAAGCTTTGTTTAAACAGTTTATAATATGGGTATGAGAAAAATCTGCTGTCTGATATTGTTATTATCCTTGTTGGCTGTATGCGTATCTGCTTGTAATATCAAGCAGGATACTCCAATGATAAAATCTCAAAGAAGACTTGAAAAATACATTCAGCCGACTGATGATAAGCCAAGCGGTATGGTAGATTTGTCTGAGGGACCTAAGTTACGCTATGATGCTTATTTTGGACCAAAGGCTCTGAATTTTGATTTTAAGATAGAGAACCCTTATTAATTATGGATAACACCAGAAAATTTGTCGGCAGGTTAATTTTTGCGGTGCTTACCGGACGTAAGACCGTCAGAGAAGCTATTTCTCTTTTCCCGGATACAAAAGATAAAAACATTGAATGTGCATACCATGCTCTTGTGCATTATGAAGCGGACGAGGATTTGCGGTATCAGGATTTTGAATACAGGGAAGAACAGGACGATTATTTAGAGTTCATTGCCCAGACACTTACTGAGGGCAAAGAGCTTCCGAGAAATATAATAGCGGATTACGAAGAATACTACAGTGGGATTGCAAGACCCTGGCAAAAAGGTGTAAAGGGATTCTTTAAAGAATTTCTAAGGTTTATTAATACTTAAAGTCCTGAGTTGTGCCCATATTGTAGGGCTTGGGGTTTCGTAGTCCAAAATATCAATTACACGATAAGACGGCAATGATGCGGTTGAAATATGTAAAACACCGCCTGCTTCCAGTTCTTTGTTTACACCAAAATGTCCCGAAATAACTGCCTTTATATTTTTATGTTGTTCTATTATTTGAAGATAATCTTCAGGCATAAAAGTATAGTACGTTTCTTTATTACTTGGCGGAATAAGCGGGAAGTGTTGGAAAATTATGATATTTTTATCGGGATACTTATCCAATTCGCTTTCCAAACGAGAAAGGGCTTCTTCTTTATAAAATCCGTTTGTGCCCGGGATTACGTCTTTTGAGCCGTCAACTACAATAAAGATTACTCCGTTTTTTTCAAATGTGTAATTGGGGGACTCGGGCTTATATTTCCTTACTTTCTTTTTGATTGTTTTAATATATTGAGCTTTGCTCATTTCTTTATGTTTATTTACATCGTGGTCGCCTATTACTATATAGAACGGACAGTTTAACTTTTTTGCTTCGTCCAGAAAAGCCTCCAAATTCTCTTTTGACGGTCTATTGATGTTGTCACCCGTAAATACAACAAATTCGACTCCTTTTAATCGGTTAACATCATTAACCGCTTGTGCAAGAAGATTCTTTTCGGAATTATGGTCATACCTTACATCGCTTATTTGTACAAACCTCATATCTGCTGCAAAAACAGAGTTAATAAAGAGCAAAGAAATTAATATAAAAAATTTTTTCATATCTGCCTCAATAGAATAATTTTATCACGAGCAGCCGGGCAGGTAAAGAGGAAACAATTGTTTGACATATATCGGGAATGCTACTAGCTTTGCTGCCTTACAACACCGTCTGAGATTTATCCCTTTACAGCTCCGTCGTTTTCGCCTGAAATAAAATATCTTTGCATTGCAAGGAAAAATATTATAATCGGTATTGTTGAAATTATTGAGCCCGCAGCAATAAATCTCCAGTTAGAGGAAAACATCCCCTGTAAATTGTTAATTCCAACAGGCAGGGTATACATACTGTCTTTGGTGAGCATAATACTCGGCCACAAAAATTCGCCCCAGGAGCCGATAAAAGTAAAAATAGCAAGTACCGCAAGAGTCGGTTTTACCATTGGAAGTACTACACGCCAAAACATTTGAAAGACGTTACATCCGTCTACGATTGCCGCCTCTTCTACTTCTCTCGGGACTTTTAAAAATGCCTGACGCATAAGGAAAATTCCGAAGGCACTGACGGCAAAAGGCATAACAAGCCCTATATATCCCGTTATTCTGCTCACACTGTCTGTCAAATGAAGTTTCAGGGTAATAATATAAACCGGGAGCATTATTGCCTGAAACGGTATCATTATTGTTGCAAGTATGGAAAAAAACACAAAACGTTTGCCCTTAAAGTTCATTCTTGCAAGCGGATATGCGGCTAGCGAAGAAAGAATAAGATTGAGTAATACCGTCAGGGCGGCAACTATTACGCTGTTCCAAAAATATGCCATAAAATCAACTTTTCCCCAAACGTCAATATAATTTGCCCACGTAAAATCTGCGGGTATAAGTTTGGGCGGATACGCGAAAATATCCTCGTTGAGTCCTTTTAAAGACGTAGAGGTAAGCCATATAAAAGGAAATATCGAAAGGAGAGAAACTCCTATTAATACCGAGTGTATAAGCGTTTTATTAATTACCTTCCCGAACATCATCCTCCTTGTCAAAAAGGTGTTGTATTTTGTATTTGAAAGTTCTCTTTTCTGCTTCAACTTCCTGTATCATCTCTTCAATATTTGTAGCTTCGCTTCCTTCAACAGGTTCGGGCAGAGAGTTAACATATTCTACCGCCGTATCGTATTCCGTAGCTGTCGCAAGCCATTTGAACGATTTAACGAGAGTCAACGGTTTTGCAGCATCACCCCTTACCACAAGTTGGAATTTTGTTGCCGCGTTATCAACATAGCTGTTTGCAAAACTCGGGAGTATTGCAATTTCTTCTTCCGGCACCATTTCACAGAACAGTGAGAAAGCCTTTGCGGTAAATACATTCAGGCTTGCGGCACTGTTAATAAGATTGGCAGGGTTTATCGCACCAAGTGGTCCTAATAGATTTGATACAAGTGATGCCATTCTTGCTCGAACTTTCATATCCGCATAGTTTCTTAAAATATCAAAGTCTCCAAATATGTGCAGACTCAAAATATTCCCGAGCGAAGTTATCGGATCTATATGACAAATTCCGTCATTAAAGCTCAGTTTACCGTTTAATTCCGAAAAGTGTGTGGTATCTATTGTGGTTAATCCGCTTATTATTCCGCCTAATGCAGTTTGGAAGAATTGTGATTCACGAATATTCTCTGCAATAATAAGGTTTTCTAACTTTCCGAACGGTCCGAACTGTCCGTTTTTAACCGTAAAATCAACATTACCGGTAAGGCTTCTTACCTGTTCTTCAAAAGACGTGCCCCTGAGTGAGATATTTGTATTAAAATCCGCAGTTCCCGACAAAGTATCTTTCATACCCGCCCCGTCAAGAAGTGCCTGTTCAACGTCAACTCCTCTTCCTTGCAGACGAATATTCATAAGCATAGTAATCAGGTTCATGGAAATATTGCCATTTACTCTGCCTTGGAAAATATTTGTCCTCAGATTTCTTAAGAAGAATATATTCCTTGCCATAGAGATTCCGGCAGTTGTGTTTCTTATATCAATTTTGCCTGAAATAATTCTTGTAAAATCAATTGAACCGTTTCGAATTTCAACGGGTATGTCTGCTGCTTGCGTATTTCCGCTGTTTCCGCTGCTTTTTGGAACATATTTCATTGCACTTTCTGAAACCTTGAGCAGTCTGTCCACATTTAGATAGCGTGAAAGTACGTTAAGGTCGGAAATTCTCAGTACAGATGAGGGTATAAGGCTTATTGTTCCGTTTGTTTGTATATCCGAACCGTTTAGGATTAAATCTCTCACGTTGAAGTCTGCAGCGTGTCCTTTAAATCGTAAATCCGCATTGCGGAGTGTTATAAGGAGTTCAGGTATGGAAAGGTTATTTATCTCATATTCTCCTCTTATTCTCGGTGCCGCAGCTTCTCCAAAAATGAACGCCCGTCCTTTTAGGGTGAAGCTTGAATCCGGGAATACGTATATTTTGCCCTGCAAGATTTCGGGCATCGTTAATTTTATCAGGTTAATTGTACTTCCCGCAATCGTTCCGTCAATGCCGAAGATTTCATTCAGGTGTATTACCTCATTCCCTTTTTTGTCTACACTCACGACTCTTGTGAATAATCCTGTTTTTTTGATTTTTATCCTGTTTTCTTTAAAATCAACAACTGTTTGAAGTGAAGTATTAAGCCCGTTTACGTTGTTAAAATCTATCGGTGTTATAAAATTGGCTTTGTCTGCAAGAGCTTGTGCAAAGAGTGTCTGTTTTTTCTTATTGCCGTCAACGGTTAATTTAATCGGAATTGAGCCTTGAGAGTGAATAAAAGGTTTAAATTCACGCCCGATTAATTTTATCAAATCTTCTGTATTTACATTTCCTTGTGCCAAAAATTTTATTGATTTTAGTTTGTTATAATCAATAATTTCTCCCGAATACTTGATGTCGGTTTTGTCATTCAAAATAACGGAGTTTTCTTTTATAACGATATTATTTTCGGCGACTTCCATATCAAACATCGGTACTGAAATCTTGGAGTTTGTTTTAGGCATAAAGATTGTAAATCCGCTATTTTCAGTCTTTCCTTTTATGTCTTTTCTGTCAATAAAAAATTCGCCGTTGAGTTTTTTATTACTTATGACCAAATTGCTGTCCGATATGTTGAGATTATCAAGCCCGAACTTCAATCCTGCAACCGCTTCTTTTAATTTACCTTTCAAGCCCAGTTCAAATGTTGCATCGCCCGAGCGGAAATTGTACGTATTTCTTAAATTTTCCGGTGCAAATGCTTTAAACAAAATCGGGAGAGGAATTTTATCGGCTTTGATATTAATATCCGCAACCGATTTTTCATTAATCTTGCCGTCTATGTTTATTGGAGAGTTGCTGATTAAAATGCTTGAGTTTCTTATGTCAAGTACGTTGTTGTCCAGTTTTATGTTAACATTTGCATCCGAAAGAACCTTGCCGAGATTTCTGATGCTTATTCCTCCGTCTTTTATAATAATTGAACCGTTTGAACGGAGTTTTTTAAAGTTTGTATTGATATGGCAGTTTGAACTGATTGAGCCTTCGGCTTTTACCTGACCGAGTTCATTTTTGATGTGTAGAGAATCCAAAAATGCTCTGGACAGAATAACTAAATCATTAAATTTGATAACATCGGTTTTGATATCCATATTTATTTTAGGATGTTTGCCATAATTCAGTTTGCCGAGCAGTTGTATATTTTGACCTTGTACGGGATAAATATTTGTATCCAGATCAATATTTGTTCCGAATGTTTTGGCGTGTAAATAGCTTTGTGGAAGCTTCAAATTCCCGACCTTCAAGGTTATGCCGTCAATATTAAAATGTCCGTATGATGTGATTTCATCGCGGTGGTTTCTTACTCTTAATTTTGTGTCCAAATCCGCTTTCAAATCATAATTTCTGTACATTGTAACAGGGTTTATGAAGGGAATGTCCACTCTTTGTGCGGGGTCGTCCTCTTCATCCAATTCTGTTCCGAACTCCGGCAAAAATGTATCAATGTTGATGTTTGCCGTTATATTTTTATTTGTATCGCTGAATAACTCTGCGTACGTCTTTATTTTTGCACTCTTTCCGTTGAAATAGCCGAGAGTCAGCTCTTCTCCTTTGAGTTCAAGGTAGTGTTTTGAGCTCAAATCGTTAACAAGTATCTTATAATTATTAAGTTTTACACGGGGAATTTTAATTCTTATCCATGCAGGGTCAAATTGAAAACCTTCTGCGGTTTGTTTAACTTCTTCAATTTTTTGTTCTTTTTCCGTATTTATAAGTTTTTCTGCGAGTTTTATGATTTTAAAATTTTCATTGTCTACTATTTCAAGGTTAATGAAAGGTTTATTCACCTCCAGGCAGGAGACTTTAACGGTCAGTAAAAACAAACTCGGTAATGATATACGCGTTTTGAAACTGTCTGCCGAGAATAATACAGATTCGTCGGGGAGTTTTACGGAGATATTATCGGCTTTAACTCCTGCTCCCAGAAGCGGTGTTGTGATAATTTTCGCATTTTCAAAGTCTACACTTAATTTTGCCTGTTCTTTTGCAATCTTTTGTACTTCGGGTTTAAATTTATTTAAATCCACCGCATTTGGCAGCACAAATAAAAATCCTAAATATACTAAAACGATTATGCCAAGCAGTGTGAAGCCCAAATATTTCAAAAAATTCTTCATAAAAACTCCCTTTATATAATTAAATTATAGTTAAAGTTTAACACAAAATGTAACATTTAATCTCAAATGTAAAGATTTTGTAAGAGCTTGACATGTTTTTGATACAATTATAAGGATGAAGAAATAGCCGAGAATTAAGGGAAAGAGATTATGAAGAAAATTTTGTTTATGTTATTTAGTATGTTTTTAAGCCTTCAAGCTGCTCAGGCGATGAGTGTCAACGGCTTTATGGACACTTATGTTGCCCCGGTTTCGGATGCGGTGGCGGGACTTATATTTTTCCCGATAAAAGTTTGTGGCTATGATGTTCCGTTAATAATATTTTGGATATTAATAGCAGGATTTTTCTTTACCATATACTTTAAAGGAATTTCTGTTTGGGGATTTAAACATGCAATTGACGTAATCAGAAAACCCGCTGAAAAGAGCCATGAAGGATTCGGTGAAGTTTCTTCTTTTCAGGCATTAGCAACTGCACTGTCAGGTACAATAGGTATAGGAAGTATTGCGGGTGTTGCAATTTCAATTTCAATAGGCGGACCGGGGGCTGCTTTTTGGATTTTTGCCGGTGCTCTTTTAGGTATGTCAATAAAATTTGTTGAAGCCACTCTTGCGGTTAAATACAGAAGATTTAATTTGGACGGTTCCGTTTCGGGCGGTCCTATGCACTATATTGCACACGGTTTAACCAGAAAAAAAATGCGTTGGCTCGGTCAACCGTTGTCGGTTTTGTATGCAATACTCTGTATAGGAGGCGGTATTACGGGCGGTAATATGATTCAAATTAACCAAACCGCTCATCAGATGGTATTTATCACCGGCGGCGAACACAGCTTTTTGCAGGGATTTACCTGGGTCATAGGGCTTATCGTTGCTATACTGATAGGTATGGTAATCGTTGGCGGAATTAAGAGCATAGCTAAGGTTACGACGATTTTGACTCCTACCATGTGTATTATGTATATAATTTCCGGGTTTATTGTAATATTTGCAAATTTTGTTAATATTCCTCATGCTCTGATGTTGATATTAAAAGAAGCATTTCATCCTACAGCTGTTGCAGGCGGTATTTTCGGTACAATTATCATAGGTTTGAGACGTTCCGTTCAGTGTAACGAAGCCGGTACTGGTGCTGCGGCAATTGTTTATGCGACTGCACAGACCAAAGAACCTGTTTCTCAGGGATTTGTTGCTCTTATTGAAACTTTCCTTACGGGTGTTTTATGTTTGTTTACTTCTTTTGCAATTGTATTTTCGGGGGCTTGCACTCAGGCAACAAAAGAAATCTCGGGTATTGAACTTGCATCTAACGCTTTTCAATCGGTCATTCCGTTCTTCCCGATTATACTTTCGGCAATTGCCATTATGTTTGCTCTTTCGACTTTAATCTCCTGGGCATACTACGGTCAAAAAGCTTGGACATTCTTGTTCGGAGAAGGTAAAAAACGTGTTCTTGCTTTCAATTTAATATACTGTCTGTTTATAATTATCGGGTCTGCGATGAACGTAAAATCGGTAATCGATATTACGGATGCAATGATGATTGCATTGTGTGTTCCGAATATCATTGTTCTTTACATATTGTGTCCCGAAATTAAACGCGATTTGAAAACATATCTTGAAAAGCATAAGATGAATTTTATGAGATTTTAGTATGCTTTATTTGGATGCAGGGACGACTTATTCAAAAATAATAAGCGATACGGAACTTTTTGACGGAAAGTATACGGTTTATAGTGAAAATAACAGATATTACAGCATACTTCCCTCAAATATAATAAAATCACAGTCAATCGTATCGACCCGTTCTTGCGGGCACATGTCAAATGCAAGCGAAAACGAGATTATAGCTCTTGCACGCGGTGCCGAAAAAAGAAATGTCGATAAGAATGCTACAATATTGGATTTGGGCAGCCGTGATGCAAAGTGGATAAGATTTAAAGATGGTAAATTTCAGGATATGGACTGGAATACATCTTGTGCAAGCTCTACGGGTGCAACGGTTGAAATGTTGTTAAAATTCTACGGAGTCAGGGCGGAAGAGTTGAAATTCAGTGAGGAAAAATTTACGGTTACCTGCGGGATTTTTGGGATGGAAAAGATTATGGACTCCATTTCTGCGGGTGTAGGTCCTGCGGAGGCAATATCAAAGTTTGTTCATGGTATTGCTTTTAATGCCTGGAATTTTTGTAAAAAACCCGAAAAAATATATTTGTCGGGCGGTTTTTGTGAAAATAAATGTCTTGTTGATTCGCTTAAAAAATACTGTGAGGTGGAGCTTTTAGGACGATTTGTGTTGTGTGAAGGCTTGATGTAAATATTACTTTCCTGTATACTCTAAGTGTATGAACAGGCAGAAAAAGTTATCGCTCGCAATTTATTGGCACATGCATCAACCGGTCTATGAACTTGAAGGTACATATCTTATGCCCTGGGTGCGTTTGCATGCGGTGAAGGACTATTTGGATATGGCTTTGGTCTTGGAAAAGTTTCCAAAATTGAAGTTGAATTTTAATATTGTGCCTGCTCTTTTGGATTCTATAATTGATTATACCGAAAACGGATATCACGATATTCACTCGGAGCTTTCTGTTGCCGATACCGAAAATCTGACTGATGAAGAAAAGGCTTTTATATTAAATAATTTTTTCAGCTCCAAATTTGAGACCATGATTTATAGAAGCGAAACTTACAGAAATCTTTATCAAAAAAGATTTGCAAAAGATGTTGCTGATATAGAGGATTTTTCTGCGGAAGAACTTTCTGACTTGATGGCATTATTTAATCTTGTGTGGATTGATTCCGTTCATTATGACAGATATCCGAGGCTCAAAGAATTATGGGCAAAGCAGAGCGGGTATACACGAGAGGACAGAATCGAAATTATCGGTATACAAAAACAAATAATCAGAGAGATTATTCCTGCGTATAAGAAATATATTCAAACGGGAAGAATTGAATTAACGACAAGTCCGTATTATCATGCCATTCTGCCGATTCTGTTTGACGTAAAAACCTCTATAAAATCGGTATCTACTACGGAAGGACTCCCGCAGGCACTCGGCATGGCTGATGACGCAAAATTCCAAATCAGAAGTGCTTTGGACAGGATAGAAGAAGTCTTTGGCGTAAGACCCAAGGGAATATGGCCGCCTGAGCTGTGCTTGGGACCTAAAACTTTGAATTACCTTGCAAAGGAAGGGATAGAGTGGACTATTTCCGATGAGGGGATTCTTTCCGATTCGATTAATTTTGAATTTGTCAGAGATTTTAAGGGGAATTTGAATGATCCGTATCATTTGTTAAAGGTTTATAACTATGAAACCAAGGACTCTTCGATAGATATTATATTTAGAGACCGTTCTATTCCTAATCTTATTAATTTTGAGTATGCCGGTGTTAATTCTGATATGGCAGCGGGTGATTTGTACGAAAAAATTAAGATGATTCAGAATAAACTTCTTGTCTCACCTGACGATACACATCTTTTGACGATTGCGTCCGACTGTGAAAACTGTTGGGAGAATTATCAAAATGACGGAAGGGATTTTTTGGACAATATTTATACAATGATTGAAAATGATGAGACTTTGGAAACGGTTCTGATTAGTGATTATATTGAGACGGATAAGCATAAAAAAACTTTGAAGAAAATATATTCCGGCTCTTGGATAGATAAAACTTTTCAGTATTGGATTGGTGAGTCAGAAAAAAACAAGGCTTGGGCTTATTTAAAGCAAACAAAAGATGATTTTGATGCATACGTAAAAACTCATAAGGATGATGAGAATATTAAATACGCAAGGCGTGAAATCTTAATTGCTGAAGGAAGTGACTGGTTCTGGTGGTATGGAGAGCCTAATAATTCGGGTCAGGATTTTGTTTTTGATTACATGTTCAGAGAGCGTTTGAAGAATGTATATGTCATTTTGGGCTTGAAATATCCTGATTATTTGGACAAAACTTTGATTACTACTATAGAAATGCCGTTTAAGTATCCTAAACGAAGTATAACGCCGAGAATGGACGGTTTGGTACAAAGTTATGATGATTGGTACAACTCCGGCTCAATAAGCATGCTCGACGGTCCTGTTTATCGGGAAAATAAAAATGTCGATAAGATAAACTTCGGGTGTGATAAGGATAATATCTATTTTAGACTACATATCAACAAAGGGTCGGGTGAGATAAGTTTTGTTGACAGAATTAATCAATTTTATATTTATATGAGAAATGCTTCTCGTATAAGCGATAGAGCGTTTATACGATTAATCAGTAAAACGGATAATCCTTATCCTGTTTTGCTCGAAAAATTTGAGCACGAATTGACCCTGACGCTTTTGCGTGACACTTTTTATCCGCCAAGATTTACGACGGTTCTGCATCCTAATATGTGGACGCTCGATAATCCCGAGGGGATTAATGTTGTCTATAATGATGTTATTGATGTTTGTATTCCGTTTGATAAATTAGGGATTAAGGAGGGTGAGTCGGTAGAATTTTTTATGGCAAATACTGATTCCGGGGTTAAAAATACTTACATCCCTCAAGAAATTTTAATTTCTATGGTAAGAGAATAATTTTTTATGATATTATAAAAACAGAAGAAATATAGAAATGGAATAAGGAGAGAATATGGAATTAATTCATAATTTTGTATCAGCTCATAATGTAGCGATTTCAGCGGGATTATTGGTTTTGGCATATATTTTTATAGCAGCCGAAAGAATCCCCAAGGTTACAATAGCACTTTTGGGTGCAGGTATTACCGTTATTCTCGGGCTTGTGAGCCAGACAAGAATTACGGACGGGATTTTGAATCCTACTTATTTTGTTCAATATGTTGATTTTAATGTTATATTTCTACTTGTCTCTATGATGATTATTGTAAATATAACGACCAAAAGTGGCATGTTTAATTATATGGCAAATGAGCTTTTAAAATTAACCAAAGGACATCCGATTGCGATATTGGCAGTATTAGGTATCTTTACCGCTGTAGTAAGTGCGTTCCTTGATAATGTAACTACCGTTATTCTGGTGATGCCTATTACCTTTGCAATTGCACATAAACTGGAGCTTGACCCGGTTCCGTTTCTTTTAACCGAGGTATTTGCGTCTAATATCGGCGGTACCGCGACTTTAATCGGTGACCCTCCGAATATTATCATCGGAAGTGCGGCAGGATTTTCATTTATGGATTTTGTTAACAATCTGACTCTGGTTGTTGCCATAATTCTCTTTGCTGTGGTTTTGCTTATGGCACTTATTTTCAGAACCGTGCTTAAGGCAGATGAAGAAAAAATGAAAGAGATTGCAAAGATTGACAATACCCACACCATAACCGATAAAAATCTTATGATTCGTTCAATTATCGTTTTATTCCTGGTTATTCTCGGCTTTGTAACTCATGATATGACTCATATTGAAACTTGTGTTTCTGCAATGCTCGGGGCGGCATTTTTACTGTTGTTTGAAAAACCGACCGAAGTTTTTAAAGAAGTTGAGTGGAATACAATATTCTTTTTTGTTGGTTTGTTTATAATCATCGGTGGTGTTGAAGCATCAGGCGGTATAAAACTCATGGCAGAATGGATTTTGCAAGTTACGCAAGGTTCTCAGGAAGCAGCATCGATGCTTATCTTGTGGGCTTCAGGTATAATATCCGGTATTATTGATAACATTCCTTATACGGCTACAATGTCTCCTATGTTGGTTGAAATTGAAAAAGTTATGGGAGCGGATTATACGACACCGTTGTGGTGGTGTTTGTCATTGGGTGCTTGTCTTGGCGGAAACATGACAATAATAGGTGCGGCAGCAAACGTTATCGTCTCGGAAAATGCTGCTAAAGAAGGGCATCCGATTGCCTTCTTAAGATTTATGAAATACGGTGTTGCGGTTGTCGCAATTTCACTGATAATAAGCTCTGTATATATTAATCTGAGATATATGTAGAAATTATTTAACTAAAAAGCTGCAAACCATGTCCTCAAAAAATTGCCTGCGTGGTGATGGTGAGGCTGGTTTGTTGGCATTATCACCGAGAACATTTTGGAGATTTTCTTCGTACAGAGCTTCAAATACTGCGTACGCTTTCGTCAGGTCAACTTTTTCCCCGCTTCTGATTTCCTGAAGCTCTTTGTTATCAAGGAATTTCGCACCACAGATGTTGCACACATCTATTTCTACCCCGCTGACACCTGCTCCCATTTTCACCATCGGTACGTTACATATTGGACAAATACGGGTTTCTGATTCGTCTACCTTTCTAAATTCACGATCTTTAACAGACTCCAGTATTTCGTCAATGCTCTCATGAGTTTCGTCAAATTTATTTAATTCTCTGTTGTCAAAAAAGATACCTCCACAGCCTTCTGTGCAGATATCAATATTAATCTTAGCCTCAGAATTATAAATCTTCTTCATTTCGCATCCGCAAGCGGGACAGCAGATAGTATTTTTGTTGTCTGTCATATTTTCTCCTATTCAAGCACTAAATCGCCATGTTTTTTTATATGTTCTATTAATCCTCCATCTTCAAGAAGCTTAATCATTACCTCAGGAAGTGGTTCTATTGCCGTGATGGTACCTTTTGTAAGGTTTCTTAAAATCCCTTCTTTTATATCAAGGTCCAACTCATCTCCCGCATCAATTCCGTCGGTGTCACATTCAATAGCCAGCAGCCCTATATTGATTGCATTTCTGTAGAAAATTCTGGCAAATGACTTGGCAATAACTGCTCCAACACCTGCTATTTTAATAATTTGCGGTGCATGTTCTCTTGAAGAGCCTAGCCCAAAGTTGTTTCCGGCAACAACAAAATCACCCTTTTTCATATTTTTTGCAAAATTTTCATCCGCATCTTCAAGAACGTGTTTTGAAAATTCCTGCAAGTCAGAACGCAAGTGGAACAACCTTCCGGGTGCGATATGGTCTGTCGAGATGTTATCTCCGAATTTAAAAGCTTTTCCTCTCATTTTAAACCTCTAGCCCCTGAGTTGTACAGGCATTACAAGATAGATATAATCTTCGTCCGAAATCGGAGCAAAAACCGTTGCGGAAAGCGGTGTGTTTAATTGAATTTTAACTTCCTCGGATTCGGCAATTTTTAAGAATTCCAAAACAAATTTGTAATTGAATGCAATTGCCAATGGCTCTCCCGTGTAATTTATATCGATTTCATCCTGTGAATTCCCTGCCTCAGGCGAATCACCGGACAATTTCAGTGTGTTATCGGCGAATTCAAATTTAACAATACTGTTTTTTTCGTTAACCATTACGGCAACTCTTTCAAGTGCAGCAATCAAATTCCCCTTGTTAACCGTGGCTTCCTTAGGAAAAGACTGAGGTATCAGCTGATTATATTTCGGGAACTGACCGTGCATAAGGCGTGTTACAATTTTGGTTTTATCTATTGTAATCACAATTTTTTTCATCTCTTTGCAAATCTTGATTGTATCCGATTCGGTAAGCAGTGAAATTTTGGACAATTCTGCAAGTACTTTTGAGGAAATAAGCATTTCGAACGGATTTTCTTCGTTTGAGGAATTATTCTTAACGACCTCTCTCACTCTTGCCAACCTGTTTCCGTCAGTAGCCGCCATTTCAAGAATATTTTTGTTTACTTCGCACACAACTCCTGAGAGCAGATTGTTTGTCTCATAGCCCGCAGCGGCGGAAACTACCTCTCTGATAGCTTTAGTAAACGGTTTTGTCTCGATTTCCATACAATCGGTTTCAGCAATATTTTCTTCTATCTGCGGGAATTCGTTTGCCGAAATCCCGATTATGTCAAATTTGGAATTTTTGCAGGTAATTGTTGCCGTTGAGCCGTTTAACTCAAGGTTAATCAAATCGTCGTTCAATCGTGATAAGATTTCTCCCAGTTTCTTGGCAGGAAGCGTAATTTTACCGTCACTTTCAACGTTTGCGTTGATGAGCGTTATTATTGACAGGTCAAAATCTGTTGCGGTTAATTTTATTTGATTACTCCCTTCGGTCTCAATCAAAACGTTTGCCAAAACGGGCTGCAAACCTTTTACTACGGTAGCTCTTTCTACTATTCTGATACCGTTTAATAAATCGTCTCTATTTGCAACAAATTTCATATACTCCACCCCTTAAAATGTTCATTTAACAAGCTAATTTTAATACAAATCGCATAATTTTACAAGCAATATTGACATTGAAAACAAAATAATTAAATAAAGAATGTAAACATTTGTAAAACTTCTGACAAAAACTCTAAAGTTTTTCAAAAAAATGCCGATATAAAAAATGTAAGCAAAATCTGAGAACAATTTAGGAAAGGATTAAAAAATATGCGTATCGAAAATGAAATGTTATCAAGATTCAACACAGAAGCAAAATCACAATCAATGGATATGTCATTGTCACAAGAATTGGACTTCTTCTTTGATAATGTACTGGACACGGTCGTAGATTATTTTAAAGAGGAAGTCACCGTATAAATTAAGAGCGAGACTCAAAATACATTTATTCCGAAACCGCAGTTTTCACTTGCGGTTTTTTATTATATAATTCTGTTATGGCAATAAAATCCTGGACAGATTATTTTTTGGATATGGCAAAAACGTGTTCTTCACGCTCTAATTGTTTGCGTGCACAGGTAGGAGCAGTTATAGTCGGTCAGGACAAAAAGATAAAAGCAACGGGCTACAACGGGACGCCTTCCGGTGTCGAGTCCTGCTATGAACGCGGTGAATGTTACAGGATAAAGAACAAAATCCCTTCCGGCACTTGTTATGAAACCTGCCGTTCCATTCATGCGGAGCAGAATGCAATAATTCAGGCGGGGCAGGACAGATGTATGGGTGCTACAATGTATATTTACGGTCACAATTTTATCTGCATTCTGTGCAAACGGTTTATTGTGCAGGCGGGAATTGTTGATGTTTACCTCAAAAAAGATGACGATTCTCCGATATTACACGTTTCGGTTGAGGATATAAAACGAGAGCTTGAAAACCCTGTCTGTGTATCGTGACGGTACTTTTTGTATAGGCGGAGGGTTGAAATATTATAACTAATTAGTTATAATATAGTTAATAGTAAATTATGGTAAAAAAATATCAAATAGTTTTTTGACAGGATAAGAACGGTTACTCGGAAGCTCAAGATTATATTGTGAAACTTAAAAATCGCTCTGCAAGTTCAAAAGACGCAAGAATAAAACTTAATAAAATAGTTGAATATATGGAAATGCTCGAGACCTATGGAACAGAACTCGGTGAACCATATATAAAATACATAGATTGCGAAATCTTTGAGCTGCGACCTCTGAGAGACAGATTCTTTTTCTTCTATAAGAAGGACAATAAATATGTTATACTGAATTACTTTATGAAACGTACGCAAAAAACACCCAAAAGGGAAATTGAAAAGGCTATACGTTTAATGAAAGATTTTAATGAAAGGAACTTATAAGATGAATAATGAACACAAAAAATATAGTGCTGATTGGGCAAGTTTTAAGGATTCTCTTGAACTTTCCAAGGAGGAGCTTGCTGAAATCGAGCTAAAGGTCGAGTTAATGGGAAAAATTATTAAGATAAGGAAAGAACTTGGCTTAACACAATCAGAGTTTGCCCAAAAATGTAATATTAAACAGGAATATCTGGCAAGACTGGAAAAATCAAAGACAGCACCACAGATAGATACATTATTAAAAATTCTTGTTCCTTTAGGCTATAAGTTAGATATTGTACCGCTGTAAAAACTTTGGAGACAAGTGGAGCATGATTTTATCTGTCTCTTTGCATTGCTTAAAGAAAGTTTACATGATATAATTTCGGTATGGAAAAGAGCGGAGAATTAGAAAAAAATAAGGGGAAAAAAAAGGGAATGACTGCTCAGACCAGGCTTATCTTAGCGGGTTTGGGCGTGAGCACTGCTTTTATTCTTCTTGCCGCGGGTTTTGCAACATACAGTATAAGCCAAAATATGAACAGTGCTTATAAAAATTTTGCACAGGTGCTCTCCAAAACTCTTGCGATAGAAGGAGTTGAGGTTACAAAAGAGGTTCCCGAGCTTGCGAAATACGATGCTTTGAGGACAAATTCCGCTTCCGTACTGAAAAGCAATGATGATATTGCTTTTATCATTTTTAAGGACAATAATTCTAAAGTTATTTATTCCAGCAAAGATGATTATCCAGAGCAGGCGGAAAAGGCTCGGATTACGGTAAGTTCTCCCATGGTGGTAAAGAATTTGAGTAATTCCGTTAATGTCGGTTCCGTTACGGTTGGTTTAAGCGGAAATATTATGGATAGAGTTTCTGCGACTTCAAACATGTCGGTTGCCATAGTGTTCATTCTTGCATGGCTTGTCATTGTCGGAATTATTTATATGAATTCATCTATTATAACTCGTGAACTCCGCAAGCTTTATCAGGGAGTTAAGAAGATTTCATCCGGTGAGTTCGGGTATATGATTGACGATAAGGATGTCGATAAAGAAGTCAAGGAGCTTTATTCGGCATTTAATGATATGTCGGAAAAGTTGAGCAGGTATAATGAACAGACCATTGAGAGCCTGACTTTTGAGAGAAACAAACTGGAGTCGGTATTAATGAGTATTGTTAACGGGGTTGTTGTTTGTGATAACCACGACAAAGTAATTATGGTCAATAATTATGCAAAAAGGCTTCTGGAGGTTGAGGAGTCGGATATTATTAATACTCAAATTCAGCAATTCTGCGACTCGAGCGGCGAATTTTGTTTTGCGGATAAAATTACTCAATTCAAGGATACTCCGCTTGATGATGAAGGTGCTCCGGTGCCTTTCAATATTGAGATTGACCGAAGGATATTAAAATGTTTAATTTCTCCGATGTTTACCCGTTCAAATTCTTATGTAGGATACATTATTGTTCTGATTGACGTGACAAAAGATGTTGAGATGGATCAGCTCAGGTCTAACTTTATATCAAACGTTTCCCATGAACTCAGAACGCCCGTAACCGTTTTGAGAAGTTATATTGATACGCTTTATAACTTTGGTAACGATTTTGACTTTAATACTCAGAGAGAATTTATAGGGGTTATGAATCAGGAAATTATACGGCTTAACAGGATGGTAAACGATATTCTTGATTTTTCACGCTATGAAGCTCAAAATATACGTTTAGAGAAAACAAAGCAGGATATTGTTGAGATTGTTGAGGATGCTGTTAATCAGGTTCAGGTGCTTGCAAAAGAACATGACCTGACGATTTCCATAATGAAAGAGCCCGATTTGCCTCAGGTGTATTTGAATGTAGACAGTATTTCACGTGCATTTATGAATATTCTCTCAAATGCAATCAAGTATTCTCCTGACGGAAAGCGTATAAAAATACGGATTGAGCGTTCGCGTGACGGTGAATATGTAGAAGTAAGCGTGGAGGATCAAGGTCCCGGTTTGTCCGAAAAAGACCAGAAGAAAGTTTTTGACCGTTTTTACAGATGCGAAAATGCTACGCATACAGTTAAGGGTACCGGGCTTGGCTTACATTTGGTAAAGGTTACGGTAGAAAAGCATCACCACGGTCAGGTGTTTGTTAACTCCAAAGAGGGTGAAGGCTCTACCTTCGGGTTCCGAATTCCTATCAATTTGCCGCCTGAGGAGGAAGAGGAATATATCCCGAAGAATCTTCTTCCCGCAGAGAGTGAATCTTAGCGGTTTTATTTCGAATTGTTATTTTATTGCTGCGGTATATAAGCGTTTTGGGGTATGCAGGTTAATCGGTGTATTTTGCTGTTTTTGAAAAGACTCTGAGTTTTCAATTTAGAGTATGCAACTGGTTATTTATAATGTAAAATATAAATACCGCAGCTTCGGAATGCTAATTGTGGTGTGAACAGAATAGGAACGAAAGTTGTTGGTAAGGTGCCGAAAGTCGAGGGGCTGTATGTATGAAGAAGCAATAAAACTTTTAACAAGCAGAGGGAAATTTTATATTGATTTGGGGCTTGAAAGAATTGAGGCGGCACTTGAAAAATTTTCAAACCCGCAGGACAGTCTCAAATGTATTCATGTTGCGGGTACCAACGGTAAGGGTTCTGTTTGCACGATTTTAGATTCTATATTACGCGAAGCGGGCTATAAAACGGGGCTTTATACAAGTCCGCATATTTGGGAGTATACGGAGCGGATAAAAGTTAACGGAATTGAGATTTCCAAGGAAGATTTTGCAAATTATGTTTTTGAAATTGCAGAGTGCGGGATTCATTTGACTGAGTTTGAAATTCTTACGGTTATGATGTTTTTGTACTTTAAGCGGAATAACGTTGATGTTGCCGTTCTTGAAACAGGACTTGGCGGGAGGCTTGATGCTACGAATGTTATTAAAAGCAATCTATGCTCCATAATAACGCAGATAGATTTGGATCATACGGAAAGACTCGGGGATACAAAGGAGAAAATTGCTTTTGAAAAGGCGGGTATTATAAAACCCGAATGTCCCGTGATTACCTCAATGGGGTATGAGGCAATAAAGGACAGAGCGGACGAGATGAATTCCATGTTTATTTTTGCGACCCCTTTTGTAAAATCGGAATTTATAGAGGCATTGTCTCTTCGGGGTATGCATCAGAGGGAAAATCTGGCACTTGCAATCAATGCCGTAAATTATTTATTTAAGGATATTGGGGATGATGTAATTGCAGAAGGGCTCAGGAAGGTCGAAAATCCTTGCAGGTTTCAGTATTTTCCCGAAAAAAATCTGATTGTTGACGGTTCTCATAATCCGAACGGAATACAGGCATTGAGGGATAATCTTGATTATTATTTCCCTGAAGAGAAGAGACGGTTTGTTTTCGGTTGTCTTAAAAACAAAGATTACCAAAGGATGATGAATATACTGTTTAGGGAAGAGGACGAAGTTTATTTAAACGACTTTGATTATCCGAGTGCTTGTACTTTTGAAGAATTAAAGTTAAAATGTCCGATAGAGGCTCATAAATATTCTTCGGAAAGTGATTTATCACAAGACAGACTGAACGTAATTTGCGGCTCTTTTTATATGATAGGAGGTATGAAATGGCTGAAATCTCTTCAAGTTTAGAGGATTACATTGAGGCTGTATACAATATTTATCTTGCTCAAAATAAGGTCAAGGCAATCGATGTTTCGCGGAAGTTAAATGTTTCCAGAGCATCTGTGACTGAGGCTTTGCAGCGGCTTGAGCAGGCGGGACTTATCAATTACGGTCACTACGGAACGCTTTCCATAACTGAAGAAGGGATTAAAAAGGCGAAGGAAATTGTTAAAAAACATCAGGTTTTGTCTTTGTTTTTTGAAAAAATTCTCGGAGTCAACCACGAACTTGCAGAAGAAACTGCCTGCAAGATAGAGCATGTTATAGGAGACGAAATCCTTAATAAGTTTGAAATACTTATAAATAAAAATTTGTAGTCGTTATATGCTTTTAAATTTAACCAAATCCCGTTTTCTCATTCTGATATTTTCGGGTGTAATTTCCACAAGCTCATCGTCACCGATATATTCAAGACAATCTTCAAGAGAGAGTTCTTTATGTGCCTGAAGAGTTACCATAACATCAGCGGTAGCACTTCTCATATTGGTTAGTTTTTTGGTCTTGCAGATATTTACCACAATATCCTGCGGCCTGTTTCCTTCACCTATAATCATTCCTCTGTATACTTTAGTTTTTGGAGTCACAAAGAAAACTCCCCTGTCTTCGAACTGAGCAAGTGCGTAAGGAATAGCTTCGCCCTGTTCGTGTGCAAGGATTGAACCGCATCTTTGTTTGGGGATATCTCCTGCGTAAGGCTTGTATTCATCGAAGGTATGATACATTATTCCTTCCCCTCTTGTCATGCGGATAAATTCTGTTCTAAAGCCTATTAAGCCTCTTGCAGGGATTGAAAATTTCATATTTGTTCTGCCGTTTGCATTTTGCATCTCTTTCATTACGGCTTTTCTGCCTGAAAGTTTGTCAATGCAAGAGCCCGCATATTCTTCAGGTACATCTATAAGTAAATCCTCAAAGGGTTCTTGAAGATTTTCGCCTTCGCCTTTGAATATAACTTCAGGTTTGGAAACCTGAAATTCGTAACCTTCTCTGCGCATTGTCTCTATAAGAATACCGAGGTGGAGTTCGCCTCTGCCGCTGACTTTAAAACAGTCGGTAGAATCTGTATCTTCTACTCTCAAACTGACATTCTTTTCCAATTCGTCGTAGAGCCTCTTTCTCAACTGTCTTGAAGTTACGAATTTGCCTTCCTGACCTGCAAACGGGCTGTCATTTACCGAAAAATTCATTTGCAGCGTAGGCTCATCAACTTTGATTAGCGGTAGGGCTTCAATATGATTAACGTCACACAGGGTTTCCCCGATGTGAATGTCTGAAAATCCTGCAATACCTACAATGTCACCCGCTTCGGCAGAGTCAATTTCGACCCTTCCGAGATCCTTAAAGCCGAAAAGCTTGGTAATTTTTCCTCTTGAGACTTCTCCTGCGGCATTAATCCAGGCAACTTGTTCTTGCGAATGCACAATCCCGTTTGCAATACGCCCGATAACAATTCTTCCTACGTATTCATTGTAATCCAGAGTTGTTGCTCTGAACTGGAACGGTTTTGTACTGTCGCCGGAAGGTTCCTGAATATTTTCCAAAATGCAGTCTAAAAGCGGTGTTATGTCTTTTCTCTCGTCATCAAGATGCCTTATTGCAAATCCGTTCAGGCTGCTTGCATATATATACGGAAAATCTATTAAATCCTCTCTGTCGGTAAGTTCCGTGAATAAGTTGAATACCTTATCCAAAGTACCGTCCGGGTCCGCAGCGGGTTTATCAATCTTATTTATTACGACAATAATTTTAATTCCGAGCTCTAAAGCTTTTGAAAGCACAAATCTTGTCTGAGGCATCGGACCTTCCGCCGCATCCACAATCAAAAGTGCTCCGTCGACCATTCCGAGAACACGTTCCACTTCTCCGCCAAAATCCGCGTGTCCGGGAGTATCAACAACATTGATTTTGACTCCCTTGTAAGTTACGGATATGTTTTTGGAAAGAATGGTAATCCCTCTTTCCCGCTCAAGGTCGTTACTGTCCAGTACACGTTCCTGAACCTGTTGGTTTTCTCTGAATACGCCGCTTTGCTTGAGCATACAGTCAACAAGCGTTGTTTTTCCGTGGTCTACGTGTGCTATTATTGCTATGTTTCTTATATTTTTGGTCATTTTCACATTCCCGTCTAGTGTCTTAATTACACTTATATTTTAAAATACACAAAATAAAATTACAAATCTTAAAAAATGACCGAAAAACATTTTATCCCGCACCAAAAATGTCCCCTTCAAAATTTAGTCCTTTTGCATCTCTTAAGAGCGGATAATCATTGATGTCGTTGTTTTTCACAAAGTTTATCGCTTCTGCCCGTGCCTGTTCTAAAATCTGTGCATCACCTACTATGTCCGCAATAAGCATATCAGGTAATCCGCTCTGACGAGTCCCGAGAAATTCTCCCGGACCTCTGATTTGTAAATCTTTTTCCGCAATTACAAATCCGTCGTTGGTTTGTGTCATTATATCAAGTCTTGCTCTTGTCTCCTGTGATTTTGTCGAAGATGATAAAATACAGTAAGATTGCAATTCACTCCTGCCGACACGCCCGCGAAGCTGATGAAGCTGTGAAAGCCCGAAACGCTCAGCATTTTCTATTACAATAACCGTTGCATCCGGCACATCGACTCCGACTTCCACAACGGTAGTAGATACAAGGATATCGTATTCTTTGTTCTTGAATTTTTCCATAACGTCGTCTTTTTCGTCATTCTTTAACTTTCCATGGAGCAGCCCGACTCTGAATTCGGGGAAAACTTCGTTTTGCCATTTTTCTTTTTCAATCGCTGCCGCTTTTGCCGATAATGTTTCGCTCTCATCAATCAGGGGATAAACAATATAAGCCTGCCGCCCTGCTTCTACCTCTCTTCTTATTAATTCCGCTATTTTACGCCTTGAATTTGTCATTGTGGTTATAATAGGTTTTCTTCCCTTTGGCAGTTCATCTATTACCGTTAAATCCAAATCTCCGTTCAAAGTTATTGCAAGCGTTCTCGGGATTGGTGTAGCAGTCATCGTAAGCACCTGCGGGTTTTGAGATTTTTTTCTTAAGGCAAGTCTTTGCTTAACCCCAAATCTGTGCTGCTCATCAATAACAACCGCCCCAAGGTTGGCAAAATTTACTCCCTCTTGTATAAGAGCGTGTGTTCCGACGGCAATATGTGCCTGCCCGTTTATCAAGTTGGTTTCGGACTCTCTGCGTTGCTTTTTGCCTATACTTCCGATGAGTAATTCCACCTTTAATCCTAACGGAGTAAGCCAGTTTACAAGGTTATTATAATGCTGACGTGCAAGGATTTCCGTCGGAGCCATAATCGCAGCCTGATAGCCGTTTTCTATTGCGGCAAGAAGCATAATTGTCGCAACAACGGTCTTTCCGCTTCCGACGTCTCCTTGTAAAAGTCTTTGCATAGGTTTTGTGGAGTTTAAATCGTTTAAAATCTCGTTTATCGCACGCTTTTGAGCGGAAGTTAATTCAAACGGGAGAGAATGGATAAACTTCATTACAAGACCGTCTCTCTTAATCTCCAACGGGATGGATAAAAGATGCTTATTATTTTCTTCCCTTAAAAGTGCAAGTCTTAATTGGATTAAGAATAATTCCTCAAAAACGAGCGTATACCTTGCTCTGTCTAACATTTCCTTGTCTTTCGGGAAATGAATATTCTCAATGGCATCGCGTTTTTCAAGGAGGTTATATTTTTCCATAATATACTGAGGAAGCACGCTTTCAATTTCCGGCTTGAACAGTTGTATTGTATTGAAAATAGCCTTTCTTAGTGTTTTTATATTAAGATTTTCGCTTAACGGATAAATCGGAACAATTCTTGCAAGATTAATATTTGCGGGGTTTAAGATATCATCCTCCATTATTGAATATGTGGGCTTATCAAGAGTGAGCATACCGTCGTAGCTGTTTAACTTTACCATACCTGAGACCATTATGCCCGCACCCCGGGGGAATTGTGCTTTCATCCGCTCAAGAGTGTATTTGTTTGTCTTTGATGAAAAGAAATTCAGATTTATACTCCCCGAACCGTCATTAATCCTGACTTTTACAACTCCGAGATTGTTTTTTGTGGTAAAGGCTTCTACGGATTTAATGGTACCGAAAATAGTTGTAGTCTCACCGACTTCCAGGTCTCGTATACGCGTTCTTGTTGAATAATCAACGTGTTTGCGGGGAAAATAGTACAGTAAATCCGAAACGGTGTAAATCCCCATTTTATTCAAAATATAAGCAATTTTCGGACCGATTCCCTTCAGGTACATTACATCGGATTTTAACGTGATATTTTGCTTTACGTCCGCCTGAGGTGCCATATCCGCTTTTATTGCATTTACCAGCCTTTCCAGTGTTTTTTTTCTCTGCGGAAGCGTATCCGTTTGATAACGCTCAAAATGCTCCAACAAGACTTTCCATTTAGGATTTTTGGAAGCCTTTATCTCCCGCCTGAGTTCCGAACAAATGAAAGACGAAAAACTCCTTGTTTTCCCGTCAATATTTATATACTTATATTTAACCTCAATTTCTATGGCTTTTTTAATCTGTTCAAGATTATCCATAAACTAATTATACAACATTTACCCGTTTTATAATTGTGTACTATTATTAATTTTTGGCAGGAAAAATAAATTCATCTTTACATTTCTTAACAAAAAGGAAGAAAAAAGGCAATTTTTTGAAACGAATATACTTTATATATATGTAAGAGATAATTAAACAAGAGAGAGTGAACAAAATGGCAGCAATACAAGACGCAATCGAAAGAAATAAAAAACCGGCAGGAGCCTTGGAAATTCCTGAAAACTATCATTTTTATTATTTGAATAAACAAGACCGTCAGATGAGATTCAACAACGGCGGAGACCCGATATATGCAATATTTGACAAAATCGACAACAGACCTCTCTCTAAAATTGCCATAGATTTTGTAAGAGAATTAAAAGACGACTCTATCAGATTTATCTCTACTCTTGTTAAATAGCAAATTTATTTTTGACCTGTTTTCATGCAATAAAGAAAGGCATGAAAATGAAGGTTCAGAATAATATAAATCAATGTGTAAATTTTCAATCTAAAATCAAAAATAATCAATGTATGCAAAGGATTCTTACGGAAGCAGCCGCCGAAGTTAACGGTAAGAATTCGCATTTCTCTCTTACAGCTCCAAAAGTTATTTTGGGGTTGGATTCAATATTAAAAGACAGGGCAGGTAAAATTATCGAAATTAATACGGTTAAAGCGGCAGAAAAGCCGGGTAAAGAGCGGGTTTTTATTACTGCTGATAAAAAGCCGTATTTGTTACAAACAACTGATATGCCGTTTTTGCCCGCACTTTCTTATCTTCTGGGGCAGTTGATACCGCAAAAATCCTTAGGGTTAGTAAAAGATATTGAAGGAGTACATTTAGAGCTTTTATACAATTCACAAAAGAAAAATCTTACGGATGCTTATATAAGCAAAATGCGAAATTTTTGCAAAATGTATAATAAAGATTTTAATAAATATAAGGCTGAAGAAGCCGAGTCGGCTTTACTTGAAAAAAGAGAAGAAGAATTAATACAACAGATGGATAGTTTGAAAAATAAACTCAGAGAAGATTTGAATGTAAAGCTCAAGAATATAAAAGAGAGTCTTGAAAACTAAATTATTGACTTTCATAAATAACCGCTTCGACGCTTTTGTGCGGTAAAATCATTTCTTCCATTGAGCGGAAAAGTTGTGCCTTTGTATTTGCTTCGGAAAATTTCCCTCCTGTTACGTCCGCGGTGCATTTAAGTTGGGCTAAGTCGTCTTCGTCACGGACATTGAATGCAATTACGTCGATTTTAATGTCTCTTCGTTTTTTGACGAGTTCTATCGAATAATCACACGGGCTTTCGTCGCAGTTTTCTCCGCCGTCAGTAAGCAGAATTATGTGTTTTATACCTTCATATCCGTCTAAATCGTCCTTGACTGCCTGCTTGAGCGAATACGTAATCGGGGTCATTCCTCTCGGTCTGAGTTTTTCCATTTTGGAAAGGATTGCCGAAGAGTTTGCAAAATTGAGCGGTACTACGAGTTCGGAGCTTCTGCAAGCGTTATATGCAAGAAGATTGCAGGTATGTCCGTAAACTCGCATTCCGACTTTGGTTGAAGGCGAAATGCGGGGAAGTATGTAATTCATCATGTCTTTCACCTGATTTGCTTTTGTTTTGTGTTCCAAATATTCTCCCATACTGTTTGAATAATCTACAACGAACAGAAGTTTATCTTCGCTGTTTTTGTAATTATAGTTCTCGGGAGTATAAACTTCGTATGCAAATACAGGAATTATAACGAAAAGAAGCAAGCACAGGATTTTTTTCATACTACAAAATAATATGCATTATAAATAAAAACATCGCCCGATAAGATATGACTTAATTGTTGCTTTTAACCGTTCGACATAAGTTATTTATCCTGTTATAATTTAAATAATAACAGGAGTTTGTGTGATGATGAAAACATTACAGAGAAGCGAAATAAAAGATTTTATTGAATACTGGCAGGACAAAGGTTACGAAAAAGGTGAGAGCCAAAAGTACTGGATTTCCTTATTGCATGATGTTTTGGGTGTTGAGCATGCGGAACAGTTTATTTCTTTTGAAGATAAAGTTCACCTTGACCATACGAGTTTTATTGACGCGTATATTCCCTCAACAAAAGTTTTGATTGAACAAAAAAGTTCCGATAAGGATTTGTATAAAGCTATCAAGCAATCGGACGGAAGTTATTTAAATCCGTTTCAGCAGGCAAAAAGATACATAACGGAGCTTCCCGTATCACAGCACCCCAGGTGGGTTGTAACATGCAATTTTCAAAAGTTTTGTGTTTACGATATGGAACGCCCGAACGGTGAACCGCAGGAAATTCTTCTCAAAGATTTGGAAAAAGAATATTACCGGCTTGATTTTTTGATTAATCAGGGAAGCGAACACCTCAAAAAAGAAATGGAAGTTTCCGTTAAGGCAGGTGATATTGTAGGGCTGCTTTATGACGCATTTTTAGACAGATATATAGACAAAACTTCCGAAGAAACATTGAAAAGTTTGAATATTCTCTGCGTAAGACTTGTTTTCTGTCTCTATGCTGAAGATGCGGGAATTTTCCCCAAACATAATATGTTTTTAGATTACCTGTCACGTTTTGAAACGGGAAGAATGCGAAAAGGATTGATTGAATTATTTGAAGTCCTGAATACCAAACCCCAAGACCGCGACCCGTATATGGAACCCGAGCTTGCGGAATTTCCTTACGTAAACGGCGGGCTGTTTGCAAATGAACATATTGAAATCCCTAATTTTACCGACGAAATCAGAGATTTGCTCCTTAATAAAGCAAGTGCGGATTTTGACTGGTCGGACATAAGCCCTACAATTTTCGGTGCGGTATTTGAAAGCACCCTTAACCCCGAGACCAGAAGAAAAGGCGGTATGCACTATACTTCAATCGAGAATATCCATAAAGTAATCGACCCGTTGTTTATGGACGAACTTAATGAAGAATTTGAAGCGATAAAAAATGAGTTTAAGAATGTAATTCAAAGCAAAAAACTTCTTAAAGAATATGATAAAAAGTTGATTGAATTTCAAACAAAAATTGCAAATCTGAACTTTTTAGACCCCGCCTGCGGAAGCGGAAACTTTTTGACGGAAACGTATATTTCATTAAGAAAACTTGAAAACGAGATTTTATATGAGCTTTACCGCGGTCAGATTACCATGGGTGCGGTCACAAACCCCATAAAAGTTTCAATCGGACAGTTTTACGGGATAGAAATCAATGATTTTGCGGTAACTGTTGCAAAAACCGCTCTCTGGATAGCCGAATCCCAAATGATGAAAAAGACGGAAGATATTGTCCACATGGATTTGGATTTTCTCCCGCTCAAAACATACGCAAATATAGTAGAGGCTAACGCCTTGCGGATTGATTGGGAGGACGTAATCCCGAGGGATAAATGCAATTATATTATGGGCAACCCGCCGTTTGTTGGTGCAAGGCTGATGTCTCCGGCTCAAAAAGAAGATTTGTTTAATATTTTTGGTACCAAATGGAAAAATGCAGGGAACCTTGATTATGTCTCCTGTTGGTATTTTAAAGCTTCACAACTTATGTACGCATCATGTCACCCTGAATTTATTTCAGGGTCTGTCCAACCACAGATGCTGAAACAAGTTCAGCATGACATAAAAACCGCTCTTGTTTCCACAAACTCGATAACACAAGGCGAGCAGGTGCCAATATTATGGAAGCCTTTGTTTGAGCAGGGAATAAGTATTAATTATGCACACAAAACATTCAGATGGGACAGTGAATCAAATTCTAAAGCTCATGTCCACTGTGTAATTGTCGGGTTTAGTTATGTAGCAAATGACGGACACAAAAAACTGTACTCAAATGAGCGTATGCAAATTGTTGATAATATTAACGCTTACCTGATTGATGCACCTGATGTATTTATAGAAAGCCGCAATAAGCCATTATGTAATGTACCTGAAATAGGAATAGGCAATAAACCAATTGACGGCGGAAATTACCTATTTACCCGTGAAGAAATGCTTGATTTTATAAAACGGGAACCTAAATCCGAACAATATTTTAAACCTTGGTACGGTGCTGAAGAATTTATTAATCAAAAACCACGTTATTGTCTATGGTTGGGAGACTGTTCTCCTGCGGAGTTGAGACAAATGCCGCATTGCTTAAAAAGAGTTGAAAATGTCAGAAACCTGCGTTTATTGAGCAAAAGCGAGGGTACGAGAAAACTGGCGGATAAACCTACAAGATTCCATGTGGAAAATATGCCTGAATCTGACTATATAATAATACCAAGAGTTTCTTCGGAAAGACGGAAATATATTCCGATTGGTTTTCTTGCTAATAACAGTTTAAGTAGTGATTCTGTGCACATTATAAAATATGCAACATTATATGAAATGGGTATTTTAACTTCCAATGTTCACATGGCTTGGGTAGGAGCTGTTTGCGGAAGGTTAAAAAGTGATTATCGTTATTCTAAAGACATTGTCTACAACAACTTCCCGTGGTGCAGTCCGACAGATGAGCAGAAGGCAAAAATAGAAAAGACTGCACAGGGGATTTTAGACGCACGGGCATTGTATCCCGATTGTTCGCTTGCGGATTTGTATGACGATTTGACAATGCCCGTTGAACTCAGAAAAGCACACCAGGAAAACGACAGGGCAGTAATGGAAGCCTACGGTTTTAAACAACGGGATGAAAACGGTAAGCTCCGATGGTTCACTGAATCCGAAACCGTCGCCGAACTTATGAAAATGTATCAGGAGTTAACCAAACAGTAAGCATAATTTTCTCGTCATTCAGGGGGGGAAAATAAGGTTTGTAGGCTTAACGTCCGATTAGTCTGCATGGTTGAAAAGGGGGGTAAATAGGGGTAAATGTAGCAGAAGAATTTCCTTGCAGACTTTCCGTCATTCAGAAGGAGCAACGCGACTGATGAATCTCTTAAATGTTAACTTCTTACTCACTTATTCACCCAGTCACTTAGTCACTTTTTTAACTACTACTAACGAATCACAAAAATTAAAGTTTATAATAGGCTGGATTGCTTCGACTTAATCCGTCTCGCAATGACATAAAGTTCGGTTTGTACAGCCTTGTAGACATTATTTACAATTATAGAACTTCCTCTCTTTGGTGATTATTTACCCCATTTGACGATAAATCTTGCTTGCTATATGATTTTTGTATTATGGAATATGATTTTAAACAAGCCGAAAAGTTTTTGGAAAAACAGTTTGAAGGGATAAATGATATAAGAGACTTTAACCAGAGAAAAGTCCTGAAAGCCTTTTTTGATAATAAAGTAGCCCCGGAACATTTTTATACGGTGTCGGGCTACGGGCATGATGATTTAGGAAGAGAGGTTCTTGACAAGGTCTTTGCACAGGTTTTTTGTGCGGAAAAAGCTCTTGTCAGAATTCATTTTGCCTCCGGCACGCATACGCTTGCCTGTGCTTTATTCGGAAACTTAAAATACGGCGACAAGCTCCTCTCTGTTGCCGGAACTCCTTACGACACAATGCAGGAAGTAATCGGAACTGCGGGGGACGAGGAGACCAAAAGAGCGTCGCTTATCGGAAACGGAGTTTTGTACGACGAAGTCCCCTTGATTAATGAAACGGATATCGACTTTGATAAAATCGAAGAAATGGTTGATGAAACCGTTACAATGGTCTTGATACAACGTTCAAAAGGGTATTCTACAAGAAAATCTTTATCAATGGACACTATTGAGAGAATTTGTAAAATTGTAAAATCTAAAAACCCGAACTGTATTTGTTTTGTAGATAATTGTTATGGCGAATTTGTTGATTCTCGTGAGCCTTTAGAAGTAGGTGCCGACTTAATCGCGGGTTCTTTAATCAAAAACCCGGGAGGCGGAATAGTAGAAGCCGGAGGATACATTGCGGGTAAGGAACTCCTTGTCGAGCGTTCCGCCAATCGTCTGACCGCACCCGGAATAGGCTCGGAAGGCGGTGCGATGTTTAATCAACACAGATTGATTTTTCAAGGACTTTTTATGGCACCTTCCGTAGTGGCGGACGCCGTAAAAGGTGCGATACTTGCCGCAAAAGTATTTGAAGACATAGGATTTAATTCCGCCCCGAGATATGATGAAAAGCGGACGGATATTATACAGAATATAATTTTCGGAAAACCGGAACACTTAGAGGAATTTTGCAGGACAATTCAATCCCTCTCTCCCGTAAACGGATATGTGACACCGATTCCCGAATACATCCCCGGATATGAGGATAAAGTAATTATGGCAGGCGGGACTTTTATTGAAGGCTCTACAATTGAATTATCGGCAGACGGTCCTATGCGGGAACCGTATGTAGCTTATATGCAGGGGGGACTAAATTACGCTCACGTAAAAATTTGCCTGGAAGAAATAGTTAAAAAATTATAGGTATACTTTTTTACCCTTTATATTTACCCCTCCCCCCCCCTTTACAAAAAAAAATCATCATGTACAATAGAAAATGTAGCCGAAGGGTAAATGAATTAAGCGACATTTGCAGATAATCGAGTTACGTGTAAATGAAAATTGAATAATGCGGGGGCTTAGCTCAGTTGGTAGAGCATCTGCTTTGCACGCAGAGGGTCAGGAGTTCGAATCCCCTAGCCTCCATAAAAAACCGAATGACATTTGTTATTCGGTTTTTTATTTTATGAGAGTAAATATTTATGAGAACTCCCAATGTGCAAAAGTACATTTTAAAAGTTTGAACGGTCTGTGAATAGAGTGTGAAGGAGTTTTGCAAAAAGAACGTAAGTTCTGATGCAAAATCCCCAGACACATTTAATGCGAACAGGTCAAGACAATCCCTTAGTCTTTCTCGTAATGTTTTATATAATTTTCTTTTTCTATGTTACTAAGCTTTTTTAAAGTACTTTTATAAGGAATAAATAGCGGATGATGCGGGTGGTTTTCTTAGTTAATGAAGTACAATACCAGATTCTGTTTCCTATTAATTTTGCAATCGATTTAAAACAAGCTCTGAAAGGTTCTTGGTCGACCTTGTTTCCCCAGGCACACCAAATATCTGCTTTTTCATATTCTTTCAAATATTTTTCTATAATTAAAATATTCTTATTGATAAACTCTTTATCACATTTTACCAAATCAGGATTAACTCCTCTTTTTGGACATATATTCAGAAGAACAAAACCTTTATACTCATTGTTTTTTGCAATGTTGCAAACGGCTCTCAAAGTTGGATCTGTTTCTATATTTGTTGCAGAACTCGGATTAAGGGCGATACAAATAATCATATTATCCCCCTTTTTACCTAAAGCATATCTGTAGATTTTGTTTTCTTTTTTATCTTCTGGGTCATAAATGTCACGTTTACAATCTATCATAATTCTCTCCTTTTTACGCTAACTCATCAGGTATTGCATAAAGCACTGTTTCGGATAGGTCCGGAGAATAATGTCCGAGTCGGAATTTGTAATTTTCAAGATTTTCTTTTAGATAAAGCGGAATATTAACAAAATCTTCGCTTGAGTGATAAATGGAAATCGCAAGTTGAGGGCGGCATTTTTTTATGGTTTTAATTCCGCCATTGAGGGCTGAGAGTTCTGCACCCTCTATATCCATTTTGATGAAATCGGGGAAAATATTTCTTTCAAAACAAAATTTGTCCAAGGTAATCATATTAACTATGCGATTCTCTGTTTCTATTGAAGAAGATATTTTCTTTGTCGAGGTACCTTCACAAAAAGATGCACCTAAATTATCTTTTTCCAAGCAAAACTTGATTTCTTCATTTTTGTTTCCCAAAACATACGGAATAATTTCAAGTTTTTTATCTAAAATGAATTCTTCTATTAAGGGATTTCTTGTAATATCGTATATGGCTTCAAATCCGCAGATTTTTTCCAAATGCGGAAGCAGGCGATTATATGCAATAACATTAGTGCCGTCATAGAATCCTGCATCAAAAAGTGTTTTTATTGTATTTTGATTGATTTTATCAAGATACTGCTTTTTATAAACACGATTTACTTTATACTTTGTGGCACAATGGGTATAATAGAAATTTTCAATTTCTTTTGAATCCGAAAGTTTAATACGGGTTTTAAAAATCAGGTCAAACAGATGTCGGTCCTCTCGTTTATCAAAAATATTAATTATCTTTTTATAATTTTCGTCGTTTAAAATATTTGCAAGATAACGATAGTAATGGTTTGCAGCTTCTGTCAGTTGAACTGCCGGAATATTATACAAATCAAATATATTGAGTATTAATCTTTCATCATTTTTTGTTGACATTATTACCGGTTTATTTTCATTTTTTACAAAATTCTTGAGACTTTGTACAGGAAGTCCGTCAAAACTTCCCGTGACTTTATTATCAATAAAACCGACTATTTTCACATTTGGCTTATATATTTCTAAATCCTTTAAAATTTTTTCTCCAATTTTGCAGGCTCCAAAGATAAATATTTCGCCTTCATTGGGGATTTTGTCCAAAAAATCTTGTAGCATTTTTTCTTTTATCATATTATTTCACCTCAAAATATATCGGGTAGTATTGTTTTGTCCGGGAAATTCTCTTCAATATATTTTTTTACTTGCGGATACACTTTTTCGTGATGATTTTTAATGGTGCATATTATCGTATCCGCATTCAATTCTGCAATCTTTTCGGGAGGATAGATTGTATATTCGCCAAGTTTTTGGAAATGTTTTTCATAGTTTTTATCAACAATTCCGACGATGTTTTTATTTTTTATTTTATATCTTTTAAGAAATTTTTCTAAGTATAAACTTGCTCCCCATAAAATAACAGTTTTATGACGGTATATGTTTTTTAACAGTTTAAATTGTGCACTCTGATAAGATACAAAATCTCTTATTGCTCCGATTGTGCCAAATATAAATCTTGACGGAAATAATTTTAATTTGTTAATAAATTCCTTTTTCTCGAGTTCAGCATCAAGTTTTTGCATTTCGTGCAGGTTATTTTTATATTCCGTATCGGTTTTTATTTCAACACCGTTGTTTTTAGCACATTTGCATATTTGGTACAGTACATTATTAATAATTTGTTCTTTCATTTTTTCAATATTCGGGGCTTTGGGATTCCAATTAATTGCATACTTGTCGTTGGGGGAATATTTTGGAATAATTCCGTCCAGCACATCCAAGCGGGAATCTTTCAGTTTTGAGTGGATAAAAATAACGGGAATTCCCATTGCGATACAGGGCATAGCCGAGTGTATGCGGGAAGTTATTACCAATTTTGCTTCATTATAATATCTTTCGAGGATTTTTTTTGTGTAGTTTTCGTAGTCTGCAACTTCTTCTTCGCTTAGCGGATATTTTGTGAATTGATATATGTGTGTAATGGATTCATCTGCCTGTTGTCTGATTTTTTTAGGAATTATATCCATTGCTTTTGGAGATAAATCAACCAGAAATATCTTTCCGTCTTTCGGTTCTTTTGTCCTTTTGGGAAGGGTAAGCGTAGCACAAGCGGAGAAATATGTTTCAATGCCGAGTCGGCTAAGAAAGTCTCTTGTGCTTCTGTCTCTGCATCCGATTGGTTCATAGTTTTTAATTTTGTTGTGTAAATCTTTTTCAACAAAAACATCTCTGCAGTTCATGGCATCATTTAGATGAAATCCTATAAATATTGGGATAATATCTTTTGACCAGGATGCTAAAAATGAATCGTGAAGGTTACCGAACCATCCTTGCATGGGAAGAATTGCTTTTTCTCCGTGATAGTTGATTAAATCGTCGCGATTGATTTGGATTAAATCGGTTATACCCAATTTTTTATATAAATTTTCTATTGCAATATTTTGTATGCAATCGCCGATATTTCCTTCCAGATTCCAGCTTGCGGGATTGTATTTGTACATTTGTCTCATTCTTGCAAATTTCATGCTTCATCCTTTCTTGCGTCTGTTTTGTTGTATTTTCGTTTTGTCTTGAAGTTAAACGCATTTGGTAAAAGTTTTATATTCGGGTATTCTTTTTTCAGAATATTTTGTATCTGTGGATAAATATCCTCATTACGATTTTTAATTGCGAAAATAACTGCATCGGGTTTTAACACATTCAAGTCTTGTGGAGAATATATTTGAAAGTCACCGATTTTTTTACCGTGTTTAGACGGGTCAGCATCTACTATACCCAAGATTTTATGGCGTTTTATTCTTTTTGTTTCTATTAAATCTTTCAGGAACAGACTTGCCCCCCAAAAGACAAGTTTTTTGAATTTGTTTTCAGAGATTTGGTTTAAAAATCTTGTACTTGAACTTTCTTTAATCCTGATTTTGGCAGGAGCCTTTTTTGCATAATGCTGCCAATAATTTCCGAGCCATACTTTTTTATCGTTCCAGGGCTTAAGGCTTGAGGCATAATGAATAATAACAGGATTTTTTATTGCGTTTTTTAAATTTGTTTCACCATATATCTCATATATTTTATTGCATAATTCAGGTTTGTCTAAAAAGCGGTGTTTATAGGGTGTCATGAGGTTATATTTAAAATCCAAATGTTTTATTTTGCCGTAACAAACAAGGTTTATAATATCTTGATCCATAAATTTATAAGTATTTTTTGTTAATGCCAAAAGTTTTTCTGTTACATTTTCTTGTCTTATTTGTTTAAGATTCCAGAGTATGACACCTGCATTAATATAATATGCCATATCCTTCAGACCGATATCGTCAAAATAATCTTTTAAACGGTCATATCCTATTATGTAGCTTGCTGCAGGGACACCTCCTATATAATTGTTTCCTAAATCGGTATTGAATAATTGAGTCAAATCTTCTAATACAATTGTGTCAATATCAAGATAAAGTGCTTTGTCGTATTGGGGTAATAATTCCGCGATTTTTAACCTATAAAAAGTCGGGGAGGTAATATGTTCGATTTGCATTGGCAGGTGAGAAAATATATTTTTCATACTTATAAAAGTTAAATTTACATTCTGATGCCTGCTTATCAGCCTTTTAAATTTTTGGTTTACAAATTTGGAAAATTTGGACGGAATGAGGCAGTAAAAGTCATAAAAACTATCTTTCTTTTTATTTGCGATTGCAGACAAGATTGTTATATACATTTGCATAGCACAGTTTCTGTCTGACGCCAAAACTATCGGAATTTTATTCATTGCTGTTCCTCAAAGATATTTGGTAATAATTCTGTTCCGTGGTATTTTTCCTTAAACTCTTGTTTTAAAGATTCATATATTGATTTATTGTTATGTAAAACTGTTAAAATTATTCCGTCTGGTTTCAATTTATGAATCATATCGGGGGGATAAATATTATAGTTACCTAAGGTTTTCCCCGTACACTCCGTATTACGGTCAATTATTCCCAGAATATTCGGATTTCTTTCGGTTTCTTTTTCTAAAACTTCTTTAATAAAGAGACTCGCACCCCATAACATAATTTTTTTATTTCGGGTAGATTTCTTTATATATTCAAGCATTGCATTATTTTTTCTCAAAACGGACCAAAATAAATTCCATTCTGTAGGCATCAGGCTTTTTAATGTTTGTTCAAATATCTGATACTGTTCATCATTGCAGCTTCCTATTGTCCAACCTAAATGCCTTTTTATGGCTTCTGTGTAACTTTCTTTGAGTTCCTCATATATGCCCTGTTTTTTCAAAAAATCTTCAACGATTTTAGCGGCTTTGATGACATTTAGGGCGTGGTTTTCTTGTTTTTTTGTGAGGCAGCCCTCTCTATCTTGACGGTAATTAACAAGTTTTTTATCAAACACGCATATTTTTTTTGCACAAATTCTTGAAATATACCCGAATGCAACATCTTCACAGCTTGTTAAATCGGGAAATGTGAGATTGTTATTGACAAGCATCTCTTTCAGATAGAGTTTGTTCCAGATGGCTACATTAAACATAGAAAAGATGTCTTTTTTATAATCTTCCCAACAAAACGGTGTTTCCAAGGGAGTTTTATCGAAATTAATAGGAGAGTTGGGGTTTTTATAACTGATAATATTCCCTTCTTTGCCAATTCTGTTAATGGAGCAGGCAGTCATATCCGCACCGTATTTCTCCGCATGGTTGTACATTTCCTCAAGCAAAGTCGGTTCAAAATAATCATCCGCATCAAGGAACTGAATGTATTTCCCTTTGGCAAGTTTTATTCTGTTATTTCTTGCAGCCCCCGCCCCTGAATGTCTTTGCCGTATAATAACAAACCTGTCGTCTTTTTTATTATACTCTTGTAAAATTGCCAAGGACTCGTCGGTTGAGCCGTCATCAACGCAAATTACCTCGAAATCATGAAATGTTTGGTTAAGAATACTGCCCAAGCATTCTTGTAAATATTTTTCCACATTATATACGGGAACAATAACTGAAATTTTAGGCATTAATACTTTAACTCCTCTTCAAAGATGTTCGGCAAAAGCTCCACAGTCGGATATTTTTCTCTGAACTCCTCTTTTAATGACTCATAAATGGATTCGTTATTGGATAGAACCGTCAAAATCACTCCGTCAGGTTTTAATTCGTTTATCGCATCAGGCGGGTAAATGGTATAATTACAGAACTGTTTGCCTGCTGAGGCTTCGTTTCTGTCAATTATTCCTAAAATATTCGGGTTCTTCTCCGTTTCTTTTTCGAGCACCTGCCTAATAAAAAGACTTCCGCCCCAGAGCATTACTTTTTTGTTCCCGATAAATTTCTTGAGATATTCGGGCGTGATATAGTCTTTTCTTAAAGCAGATTGATATTTTTGCCAATCATTAGGCAGAAGCGTTTTAAACTCTTGAAGAAAGTTTTTGTACTCATCCTCGTTACAATAACTTATTTCTGCCCTTATGTGGTTGATGAAAACTTTTCGGTATGCGTTTTCATACTCAGGTAAAAATCCTCTTGATTTAAGAAATTCGCCTAAATACATACAGGATTTAACGGCATCAATTGTATGGCTTGAGCGGGTACTTACAAGGCTTCCAGGTCTGTTAAAACGGTAATTGATAAGTTCTTTATTAAATGCCGCAATTCTTTCGGCTGAAATAACAAGGCTGTGCATAAAAGCAATGTCTTCATAAATCGTAAGCGGCGGAAATTCAAGGTTATTTTCTTTCAAGAACGATTTTTTGATTAATTTATTCCAAACAACGGGGGTAAATAAGGAAAATATATCGTCCTTAAAATCTTCTCGATTAAAAACCTTTTCCATCGGGACTTTGTCTATATTTATAGGGAAATTCGGACTTCCTGTCTCTGTTATATTTCCCTCATCATCTACTTTTCTTGATGAACAGACCGTCAAATCCGCACCAAACTTCTCTGCGTGATTGTACATCTCTTCAAGCAAGGTTGGTTCAAAATAATCATCGGAGTCAAGAAACTGAATATATTTCCCCTCGGCAAGCCTTATTCCGTTATTTCTTGCACTTCCCGCACCCGAATGTCTTTGCTGCAAAATTACAAACCTGTCGTCTTTTCTTTTATACTCCTGCAAAATCTCTAGCGACTTGTCAGTCGAGCCGTCATCCACACAAATTATCTCAAAATCCTGGAAAGTCTGATTTAAGATACTGTCCAAACACTCTCTCAGATATTTTTCTACATTGTATACGGGAATAACGATACTTAGTTTTACTTCCACGACTAATTCCTTATTGCAAACATATTTAGCAAAGATTTTACCATATCAAATACAGAAATACAATATTTAATATAGATATTTTGAATAAAAAATGTTTTAAATACGGTTTATAAGTTTTATTACTCCGATTATTCTCATGGGGGAGGACTTATGGACTTAAAAAAAGATTTCGGATTAAGGCTAAAAGAATTAAGGAATAAAAAAGGAATCACGCAATATCAACTTGCGGAAATGGTCGGAATTGATCCTAAGCACATGAGTCATATTGAAACGGGCAAAAGTTTTCCCAAAGCTGATTTGATAGAAAAGTTCGCTTACGCACTCGGGGTTGATTATACGAAACTCTTTAAGACGGAACACCTGCGGGACAGGGCAAGTTTGTACGATAAAATAATCGGCTTAATGGATAGGGCAACGGATGAAGAGTTGAGAATTATATACAAAATTATTGCGGGTTGTTTGGAGTAGTTGCCGTAATCGGTTATGATATTTAAACTCTTTTTGAGGCAATAATTGTAACTTTTGTGCTATAATCGGGATAATGTTGAATTATGAGAGGATTTGAGATTATGGCTAAATTTTATACCACAACGGCAATAGATTATGTTAACGGTGCTCCGCATATCGGGCATGCGTACGAAAAAATATTGACGGATGTTATATACAGACATTTTACGCAAAGGTGTGAGGATACATATTTTTTGACCGGAACGGATGAACACGGGATTAAAATACAGAAAACCTCTGTGGAAAAGGGAATTTCTCCGAAAGATTTTTGCGACATTAATGCTCAAAAGTTTAAAGATGCCTGGAAAACACTTGATATCGGGTATTCGCAATTTATCAGAACAACCGACGAGCAGCATGAAAAAGTAGTACAAAAGATTTTCAAAAAACTTGTGGATAAGGGAGATATTTATAAGCATTCGTATAAGGGACTTTATTGCTCGGGCTGCGAAGCTTTTTTGAATGAAAAGGATTTAACGGAGGACGGGTTATGCCCTGACCACTTGAAAAAACCCGAAGTTGTTGAAGAGGAAAATTATTTCTTTAAACTTACCAAATATAAGGATGCAATTATTAAACATATAAAAACACACCCTGATTTCATTGTTCCCGCTTTTAGGGCTAATGAGGTGTTGAATCAGCTTGAGAATATAGAGGATATTTCCGTATCCCGCGTAAATTCAAACGTAAGTTGGGGTATACCCGTTTTGGGCGATGATTCTCAGGTAATTTACGTTTGGATTGATGCTCTTTCCAATTATATTACCGCAATCGGATATGACCCGGAGGGAAGCGACGGGAAGTTTGAGAAACTTTGGCCTGCGGATGTTCAGGTTATAGGGAAAGACATTCTCAAGTTTCACAGTATATATTGGCCCGCTATTCTTATGGCATTGGATTTGCCGCTGCCTAAGCATATTTTGGCACACGGTTGGATAACAATAGATGAGGCTAAAATGTCAAAATCTCTGGGGAACGTAATATCACCTACGGCCGTGTTGGAGGCATTTAATCTCGATATTCCCGACCCGTTCAGGTATTATATGGCATCTGCCGCACCCTGCGGAAAGGACGGCAATTATTCGGACGAAGATTTTAAGGAAAAGGTTAATGCTCATTTGGCAAACTCAATGGGCAACCTTTTGAACAGAACTTTGTCAATGCTTGTTAAGTATTTTGACGGGGATATAAAACAAGAATTTTTAGGTAAAAATGAGTTAAAAGAAAAGGCACTTGAGACGGTTAAGGCTGTTAAACATCATTTTGATTATTTTGAAGTTCAGGAAGCGTCACAGAAGATTATGGAACTGGTTGATTTTGTCAATAAATATGTGACGGATAACGCACCGTGGACTCTTGCAAAGGAAGGGAAAACCGAAAGGTGCGGAGAAGTATTGACAAATGTTTTGCAGGTAATGACCGTGGTCGCCTCTCTTATTTATCCTTATTGTCCTAATATAGCCAGTGCTATGGCAGAGCAGTTGGGTTATGATATCAAAACCAAACTTGATGATATAACCTGTGAGACTCTTATCAGCGGACATTTGATAGATAAAGAGAATATCAAGCCCGTATTTTTACGGATGGATAGCGAATTGGCGGATAAGAAAAAATAATATTTTATATCTCCAGTCTTTGGATTAGGTCATAATCGTTACTGTCCTTGACGGAAGACAGGTTTATTGATTGTTCAAGTTTTTGCAGTGTTTTTGCGGCACTTTCTCTATCGGTACGCATGAGCTCTCGAAAATTATCGCCTCCTCGTGGTTTGAAGCCTAAAGATAAATATTTGCTTATTGCACTGAACGGTGCGTATTTGAGTGCACAAAGTTCAATTGTACGGCAGTCGCTGTTAAGAAATTGTCTGAAAAATTCCATAAATAATGTTTTTCCGGCAAGCGGAACTTTTTGCCCGATTTTAATCGGCCATGTGCTTACGTAATTAAGGTTGAATTTTGGGGAGTGTGCCGAATAGTTTAATACTCCGCAGGGACGATTATCTGCCGTAATCAGCATAGTATTTTGATTTTTTTCATAAGTCTGAGAAAGTCCCAAATGTGTGACTTCATCCCAAATCCCGTATTGCAGTTTATTAAATCCCGGATATAATTCGGGCAGGTTGAGACTGTGGTAAAGTCTGTCCGTAAATTCTTTATCCCGGGAGGTTAATTTGTACAGTGTTAAATTGTTTTCCGCAATTTTTGTTTTTGCTATGGGTATTCCGCGGAAATTAATATTGTTGGGTATCATACTTAATAAAAAGCTCTGAAAAATTTTTTTGCTAGATATTTTTTATGCCGACAACTGCTTTAAAATTATTAATCAACTCTTCAAAAGTATACGTCTTAAGCTTGTTATCTCTCTTGTTTAATAAAGTTACGGTCTCTTGTTTGGAATCCGTTTTTATAACGGGCAAACAATGCCATGTATCGATATCTCCGACTTTTTTAAACCCGCTCATAACAACAAAACAGTCTTTTTGGCAATTAAAACTTTTCAGAAGCTTCCGTACATCTTCTGCGTATTTTTTGAGTGAAAGATTAATTTCGGTTTCTCCTATGCTTACGGGATTTCTGCCTGTCAGCCATTTGAAAGTATTTGAAGGTTTATTCCGTTCGCAGGAGAGATTTGTAATCAGCGGGAATTTATAGAGTCTTGTTATTAATGGTTTTTGCTCGGGGTTATTTTTTATCATTTTTGCGGTCAAGATACTGATTCCAAGGTCGAGCGGAGCCGTATGCTTCTCGGAATTGATGAGTTCGTTTACTCCGCCGTAATAGGCACCGTATAATGGCAGATATTTCCCGTAATAATCCGATATTCCGCATCTGTATTTTTTCTTTTTATTATTTATATGAAATGAAGCTTTGTAAGCAGGGTCGTCTGTGTGTTTATTTTCTACTTTTATAAATTTTTTGATTATTTCTTTTCCGTTTTTTGTAAGCAGGAGTGAATGTATAACACTGTTTTCGTAGCAATTCGCAAGCACCTGTTTATCTTGCATTATCTGCTCCAGTTCTGTATCGTTGAGGTTTCTCCACCTGATATTTTTCAAGTTGGGGTTAATGTGAGGATAGATTTTTCTTAACATAGAGATTTTCATATTTGTAACAAAACTTGTAAAAATAAAAATTGCCTGCTATTATTGTTTTAAGGGATATATAAATGCGTATTGATGCGATTTTCGCAAATAAATTTAATTATAATAAATATCAACCAAAAGCAGTCTGCTTGCCTAAAGCTGATTTATTTATAAAACCCGATACGGTCTCTTTTCGGTCGGCTACAACGGCGGGGAATGCCCTAAAGGCACTTCGAGGGCTAACTTGCCCTTATTACGGGGGTAAAATGATTGCGGGTTCAGATATGTCAAGAATCGAAAAGAAATTGGACAAATGTTCCACTCTGAAAGATACAATAAAGACTCTTTCTCCTTATAAAGAATTTATGCAAAAGACTGAGAGGGCGATTTTTGAACGTTTGAAACAGCAAGCAATAGAGCAGCCGAATTCAACGATAGATGCTTGTTTAAAACAGTGGTATGATGACGCATTGACTAAACTTAAATTGGAAGAATTTAATGTTCTTGACAGTGTAGATAAGATTTCCATGGAGTTGTCTCCTAAGACCGCATTGGATTTGAGACGTAAGACAACACGCTGCCGTCAGGTTATTCTGGTAAACAATCAGGAAGATACATTTAAGAGAAAAACTTTCCTCACTTCACTGGATGAGATTACACCGCTGCCCGGTGAGGTTTCGACCTTTGAAAAGATGAAAGACAAGGCACTTTTTCTTCCGACATCAGGCAGCAGTGAAAATGCGTTTATCGTAAAGTATGCAAACCGTTCCAATCAGGAGACGGCAAAACGTCTCTTAAGAGCTTCCGTTGCTACTGTTGAGCATGTAAAACCGGAATCTTTAGGCGGAGCAAATTCTATTGATAATTTTATTCTTGCTTCCGCAAGTGCTAACAGTTACAGGTCAAATATGCCTCTGAGCAAGTATATTGACAGGTTCCCGAAAATTCCCGTCAACTGTCAAAAATATATGGATAAAATAATTGCACTTATGAATAGAGGAGCCCTGAAAGGTAACGAACTTTACCCTTACAAGATAACGAGACTCCTTAATACAGAATCAGAGGGGCGGATTAATTTAGATTTAAGCAATTATAAATATACGGAAAATCAGGCAAAAGCCGCTGAGAAGAGGTATCGTTCCTCAAAAAAATCCCGCCCAAATTAATGGTGCGTTTTTAAAACTTGACTGTTTGACTTTTCTAGAATATATGATACTGCCTCAAGCTTGTTTTTATCAATATTATGTCCCCCTTTAGGGAAGAATACGAACTCTTTTAAAACCCCCTTGCGTTTGGCAACTTTTGCAAGTCTCCTTGAGCCTCCGATTTTTGTAACCGAATCATTCTGGGATTGAATAATATATGTCGGGGATTTAACGTCTTTCATCTTGTTTATGGTATTAAAGCACATCTCATACAGCCATTTTAAAGGTTTAATTTTATCTGTGAATTGTTTTACTTTGGGCGGAATACCGAGCCCTAATTCTTTGTTGAGCATAAATTTTTGACTAACCATTGCAATACTTGCGATTGGAGAAATCAGGATAAGTGAGCTGATATCTTTATTTTTACTGACTAAATTTGTTGCCAGACTTGTGCCCATACTATGCCCTACAACCGTAATATTTTCGGGTTGGATTTCTTCTTTTTTTGTTAAATATTTATAAGCTTTTTTAACATCACTTCGCAATTTATCTTCTGTTATCTCAGCTTGCTTATTTGTACCATGACCGCGGTATTCTACGGCGAAAACTCCGAGTCCTTTTTGAAGAATAGCTTCATACAAACGTTGATAGCTGCTTACATTTTGAGCCATGCCGTGTAAAAATAAAACGTATTTTGATGAATGATTGGGGTTAATATCCCATGCGGAAGCTTCGTTTAACTGTACATATTTTACTTTGCCTTCCAAATCCGGTGATATAGGGAGCACTCTTTGTCTTGTAGCCTCTGCCATTTTATTGATTGCTTTGCGGCTGTAGCGATAAATAGGGTTTACGTTATTTATACAACGAGGAAACCCTTTGTATGTTATAGAGCTCTGATTATTAACCTGCATATCCTTATCCTTGTATAAAAGACTCCCGCCCTTTTAAAAAAGACTCCCGCCGTGGAAGTCTTTTAAAATTGGGCCCGGAGGGATTCGAACCCACGACCAAAGGATTATGAGTCCTCTGCGCTACCGCTGCGCCACAGGCCCAACTGTGAACTCCCTCATATTATCAGCTACATAATAAAAAATCAAGAACTCTGTTTTCTATGTTCATGTTTTGGTCTTAACAAAAGCATTTTTGTATCTTCTATTGCACTTATCCCGTGTGGAGTTTGGGCAGGCATGACTATCATTTCGCCTGCTTTCAGTGTATAAACTTCACCGCCTATATTGACCTCGGCATGCCCTTCTATTATTTGTGCGACCTCATCCTCCTCGTCGACGTGAATGTCTCTTCCGAGGCCCGCACGGAATGAAATTAAGGTCAGAGAGCTGTTTTTGTTGTCAAAAATCGAAACCTTGTTGTAAGGGTCTTTGTACTCTATGTTTTTTAGATTAATAATCTTCTGCATTCCCGTTTCTCCTCTTTATTATGGTACTCTAAAATATTTACTTATGCAAATTTTGCTTTTGTGCTACAATAGTAGTATACAGATTAGATTTTTATTGAGGGGGATGAATGGCACAAGGGTATGACGCTAGTAATATACGTGTATTAGAGGGTTTGGAAGCTGTTAGGCTGAGACCCGGTATGTATATAGGTTCGACTTCGCAAAGAGGGTTGCACCATTGTATTTATGAAATTGTAGATAATTCGATTGACGAATCTCTTGCGGGTTATTGCACGGAAATTCATGTAACTGTCCATAAGGACAATAGTGTTACCGTAGAAGATAACGGCAGAGGCATTCCTGTTGATATAAAACCCGAAAGCGGTAAGTCTGCCCTGGAGATTGTACACACAGTTCTTCACGCCGGCGGAAAATTCGGTGACGGCGGTTATAAAGTGTCAGGCGGATTGCACGGTGTAGGTGCTTCAGTCGTTAATGCTCTTTCTGAAAAAATGGTCGTAGAAGTCTCTCGTGACGGGTACGTTTGGAAGCAAACTTATCTTAGAGGTGAGCCGACTTCTCCCGTAGAAAAAACTGTTCCGACCACAAAAACAGGTACCAAGTCCACTTTCTGGCTTGACCCCGAAATCTTTACGGAAACAACTGATATTGACGTGGATATTATTGCTACACGTTTTAGAGAAATGGCTTTTTTAAACAAGGGCTTAAAGATTATTCTTCATGACGAAAAAGATACCAACAAAGATGAAACATTTCATTATGAAGGCGGTATTGCAAGCTATGTGTCATTTCTTAACCAAAATAAAACCGTAATGTTTGACGAGCCTATTTATATGGAAAAAATGGTCGACAAAATTAAGGTTGAAGTTGCTATGCAGTATACTGATTCTTATAATGAATCGATTCTTTCTTTTGCAAACAACATCAACACGCATCAGGGCGGAACTCACCTGACAGGGTTTAGAAACGCAATTACCCGTGTTTTAAACGATTACGCCCGTACCAACAAAATTCTTAAGGACTCCGAGCAAAACCTTTCCGGTGACGATGTTAGGGAAGGTTTAACGGCGATTGTTTCGGTTAAGATTGAAAATCCCGAGTTTGAAGGTCAAACGAAAGAAAAGCTCGGTAATTCGGAAGTTATGCCTGCCGTTCAGGACGTTGTTAAAGAAAAATTGCAGGAATGGTTAGAGTTTAATCCTAAGCTTGCCAAGCTGATTATTGAAAAAACGTTGCAGGCTCAAAGAGCACGTGAAGCGGCTCGTAAGGCGAGAGAACTTACAAGAAGAAAATCCGTGCTTGAAAATTCTACATTGCCGGGTAAACTTGCAGACTGTTCAAACAGAGAGCCCGAAAAGTGTGAAATCTATATTGTTGAGGGTGATTCTGCGGGTGGTTCAGCTAAGCAGGGCAGAAACAGAATGTTTCAGGCGATATTGCCTTTGAGAGGAAAAATTCTTAACGTAGAAAAGGCAAGATTGGATAAGATTTATGCTAATAACGAAATCCAATCAATGGTACAGGCTTTTGGGATTACAATAAGCAAAAATGATGATGATTTTAACCTTGATAAACTTCGTTATCATAAAATTATTATCATGACAGATGCCGATGTTGACGGGGCACATATCAGAACGCTTCTTTTGACATTCTTTTTCAGATATGCAAAACCGCTTATTGAAAACGGTTATGTATACATCGCTCAGCCGCCTTTGTTCAAGGTAACAACAGGAAAAACTTCTGAGTACCTGTATGATGAGCATGCTCTGGACAAGATGTTAAAAGAAAGAGGTATCAAATCTCTGAGTCTTTCGGATAAGACCAAAACTAAGGTTAAGACGGGTGACGAATTGTTGACACTGCTTTCCAACATGTCAACATTCTACAAATCTTATAATAACCCGATACTTAATATTATTCCTTCAGTTGTCTTAAGAGGTTTAATCCGTTCGGAAATTACGCCTGAGGATTTTGAAGACCAGGCTAAGATGAATGAAATTATTGCTTACCTTGACCATTATCTGAAAGATCACGCTGAAAATTATAATATTGCGGAGGCAAAGAATTATTCGGTATCTTTAAAATATAATCCCGAGGTTGCTAAATATGCTATTCAACTGGATATGTTTGAAAATGAACACGAACTTATTACCGCAAATATAATCAAGAGTAATGAGTTTAAGAGACTTAAGAACTCTTATCCGTTAATCAGAGATTTCTTAATAGAAGAAGAAAAAATGCTTATATTGGAAACTGAAAACGGTGAGGTTGAGATTACTTCCTTTGAACAGCTGCAAAAACTTGTGGATGACAGAGGACAAAAAGGGCTGACAATTCAACGGTTTAAAGGTTTGGGCGAAATGATGCCGCAACAGTTGTGGGAAACTACAATGAATCCTGAAACGAGAACATTATTAAAGGTTAATATTGAAGACGCAATGATGTGCGATCAGCTTTTTGATGTTTTGATGGGTGACAAAGTTGAACCGAGACGCGATTTTATTGAGTCTAATGCGGTATATGCTACAAATATTGATACATAGCGGGGTCTGATGAAGGTAATTATTATAGGCGGCGGTGCCTGCGGTGCCAGTGCAGCTGCAAGAATCAGAAGGCTTGATGAAAAAGCTGAAGTTGTTATTTTAGAAAAGACAAATGAGATTTCTATTGCAAACTGCGGTCTCCCTTATTACACCTCGGGGGTGATTAATGACAGAGAAAAAATGCTTGTCTCTTCTCCCGAGAAATTTAAGAGCTGGTTTAACATAGATGTTCGTTTAAACAGTGAAGTCATAGGGATTGACGTTGAATCTAAAAATGTTATCCTAAAAAACGGTGAAAAACTCTCGTACGACAAGCTTGTTTTGGCTCAGGGGGCAAATCCGATTCTTCCTGATTTTGAAGGTATGCCAAAAGACAGAGTTTTTACTGTACGGACTCTTTATGATGCAGACAGGATTAAAGATTTTATAAGAAACAATAATATCCAAAAGGCGGTTGTAATCGGAGGCGGATTTATCGGAATTGAAATGGCTGAAAATCTTGCTGAAATGGGGCTTAAGACAACATTAATCGAAGCTCAAAATCAGATTTTGGCACCCGTTGACTATGAGGCTGCAGCATTTGTTCAAAATGAGATGCGTGATAACGGCGTGGAACTTATTTTATCGGATGCGGTAAAGGAGTTTGCGGGTAATAAAATTGTTCTTAATTCTCAAAAAGAAGTTGAGTTTGATATTGTCATTATGGCAATCGGAGTAAAACCCGAACTCGGGCTTGCGAAATCAATCGGGCTTGATATAGAACGCGGAATTATTGTGAATGAGAGAATGGAAACTTCTGTACCCGATATTTATGCAGGCGGTGACGGCGTAGTTGTAAAAGATTTTGTTACGGATGAAAATACTTTTATTCCGCTTGCGGGACCTGCAAACAGACAGGGCAGAATTATTGCCGATAATATTTGCGGGGGTAAATATAGGGGTAAATACGGGGGTAAATATGAGGGTAAATATGAGGGGGATAAAGCCGATGAGGGATTATCGGTTTATAAAAAATCTCAAGGTTCTTCCGTCTTGAAGGTTTTTGGTATGACGGCGGCTGCGGTCGGGAATAATGAAAAACAACTCAGGGCAAAGGGGATTAGTTACTGGAAAACAATTATTTTCGGACGTGACCATGCGGGGTATTATCCTGATTCTGTGCAGATTATGTTCAAACTCTTATTTACGCCTGAGGGAAAAATTCTTGGTGCACAGGCGGTTGGGCAGGATGGTGTTGAAAAAAGAATTGATGTAGTTTCTTCCGTTATGCGAAACGGTGGCGGGGTTCAAGAGCTTTTGGACAGTGAACTTTGTTATGCACCGCCATACTCCTCCGCAAAAGATCCCGTTAATATTTTGGGAATGAGTGCGGACAATATTTTAAAAGGTTTTGTAAAACCTGCCTTTTTTGAAGATATTGAGGGAAGTTTGCTTGTTGACGTAAGACCCGAGATGGTTTTTAAAATAAACACAATCGAGGGGGCAATTAATATTCCGATAGATAAATTAAGAGTAAGATTAGAGGAAATCCCGAGGGACAAGAAGGTTGTTTTATTCTGTAATACAGGACATACGAGTTATATTGCGGCAAGAATTCTTGAGCAATACGGATTTACAAATGTTTATTCGCTTATGGGAGGAATAACTCTGTACAAGGAAATTATAAAGGACAGGCGGGGTAAAGTTGAAGTGCGTGAAAAAATTCCGGCTGCAAATACACTGTCAGCGGCTTTCAAAATTGACGCAACGGGTTTGCAATGCCCCGGACCGATTATGAAAGTCGCCTCCGAGATTTCACATATTAATGTCGGTGAAGTCTTAGAAGTCATTGCAACAGACAGGGGATTTAAATCTGATATTGCTGCCTGGTGCGAAAGCACAGGAAATAGTCTTTTAGAGCTAGAGAGCGATAAGAAAACAATAAAAGCGGTTATTCAAAAAGGCTCTGTCGGTATTAAGAAAGAAAAGAGCGGAACCGCTCAAACAATAGTAGTGTTCTCAAACGATTTAGACAAGGCTCTTGCCGCTCTGATAATTGCTAACGGTGCAAGGGCTGCGGGTGCTGAGGTTACATTATTCTTTACTTTCTGGGGGTTGAATATTTTAAGAAAACCAAAAGGAAATGCGAAAAAGGGCTTTATTGATACAATGTTTGGACTTATGATGCCAAAGGGTGCGGATAAATTGACGCTCTCTAAAATGAATATGGGTGGAGCCGGCTCTTTGATGATGAAATGGGTTATGAAGCAGAAAAATGTTTCGACGCTCGGGGAACTTATTGAGCAGGCTCAAAAATCAGGAGTAAAGTTTATTGCGTGCAACATGTCAATGGATGTTATGGGGATAAAACCCGAGGAACTCATTGACGGAGTGGAGATTGGCGGAGTCGCAAAATATATTCATGAAAGCAGCTCTGCTAATTCTAATCTTTTTATATAATATTGGATTTTATGCTATAATTTTCTTATGAAGAGTCGGGCAAAAAAATTTTTAATCGGTATTACTTCCGCAGTTGTACTCTTGGTTGGTGTGGCGGTAATTACATATATGTTTATTATTCCCGCACTTGTTTCTAATACTCTGGTTTTAGAAAAGGTGGAACAGTATGCCCAAAAAGCTTTGAAGGCTGATTTGCGGATTGAAAAGCCCTTCCTGAAAACGGGGATTAATCCAAAGTTTAAACTTGCAGAGATTTCGTTGAAAAAAGATAACAAAGAAATTTTGAATCTTAAAAACCTTGATACGGAAATTTCGTTGTGTGAAATTTTTGCCAAAAAGATTATTATAAAAAAAGTTCTTGCTGAGAATATCTATGTTGATACTGCTGATTTAATCGCACTTTTCCCGCAGCAGGAACAAAAGAAAGAAGCCAAACCCTGTGATTTTAATATTGACATATTTTCCGCACTTTTGGGTGTGAAAAAATGTTTAATAATATATGATAATCCTGATATTGCAATAAAGTTTGCCGCAAAAGACCTTGTTTTGGACAGAACGAGAAACTATCGTGAGATTTTAGGCAGCAAGAATATAAAAATAGCGGATTCAGAGGCTCCTGTTTATCCGCTGCATTTTGATTTTGATTTTGAAATGGCGAAGGGTACGGAAAAAATTGTTATTTCCGCGGATGATAAGAACTGTATTTATATGGGAGGCGGGGAGCTGCATGTAGATAAGTTCCCAATTAAGGTCGATAAATCGACTATAGTTATTAATGCAGCAGCTTCAAGAAAACAGGGTGTTGAATTAAATATTTCGTCAAAGGATTTCAGTGCAAGAGATATTTATAACATTTTGACTTCCAATATCATATTGCCGAACGGTAAGGAACTTTTAGCTCCGATTGTTGATGTGACGGGCGGTGTCGATTTTAATCTCCATCTCAGCAAAAACAGTATCAGAGGCGATGTTAACGTAAACGAATCCGAATTTAAAATTAAAGATTTACTGAATATGCCCGTTAAGATTACGCAGGGCATAGTTGAGATTGGAAATACCGAGATAATCTTAAAAGACTTTAAGGGGTATTATAATAACAAAAAAGAAAACAGTATTGCCATGCTTGGAGGTGTAAAAGATTACTGGAAAACATGTGATACTGAAATAGTTTCCGATATTTTTGTTAATGATGATTTCTTTAAAAATTATGCCTCCAAACTCCTCGGGGCTCCTATAGGTTTGGTTGGAGATGCAGGCTCGAGGTTGACTTTGACCTCCAAAAACGGTTCTTGTGATGTTGTATGGTATTTTCTGCTTAATGAGGGTGAAGGGTTTAAACTTGGAGAGCAGTCTATGGTGCTTGAAAAATACAAAACCTTATTTAAGCTTGATTTGAGCGTGGTAAAAAATATTTTGAGAATTAATACAATTGATTATTATATAACGGATAAGCTGCAAAAGAACATGACTCCGGTACTTGCAATCAAGGGTAATCTTGATATGGCTGATAATATGAAGCTTTTGGATATGAGTTTAAATATTCCGCGTCCGTTGCCGAGTGAGTTTTTGAATTTTCTGGCTTGTCAAAAGATTTTCAGAAAAGGTACTGTCTCCGGCGAATTGAGTATTGATAATAATGGCGAATTTCCCAAAATGGACGGTGTGATTTCTTTTGATAAAGTTTTTGTTCCCGCTCAAAGACTGTTTATTAAGACTGCAAAAATAGGGGCAAAAGGTGATAAGCTCGGTGCGATTGCACAGGGAAGATTTAAGAAAACAAAGTACGATTTTAACGGATATATTGTAAATGATTTAAGACTTCCGATTGTTGTAAAGAGCGTTAATTTGACTGTTGATAATGTCGATTTGGAGAAGATGCTTGCGGCAAATCTTGCAAACACAAATACGACTGAGCCTGCGAAACAGGCTTTGGAATCCGATAATCAAACAGAAGATATTTCGGAAGAAATGCTTGGTGATGATAACGCTCCGACTTTTACAAAAGGGTTGATTATTATAGAAAAGTGTATGTTGCATCTCAATAAAGGCAAATATAAGGAGGTAGATTTCGGAAACCTCCATGCTAATTTGACTCTTGATAAAGACGGACTTTTGCAGATTCAATCAAACAAATTTGATATTGCGGAGGGGATTTCAACACTCAAGGTTAGGGCTGATTTAATCAAGAAATTATATTATTTAAGATTAGGCGTAAAAGACGTAAACTCTGATGTTATGGCGGGAGCAGTACTCGGACTTCCGAGAGAAATTACGGGTAAGGCAAGAGGCTTGATTGAAATCAGCACCGATGAGAGTATGAAGCTTAACGGACAAATTTTATTTGACATCCAAAACGGTTCTATAGAAAAAGTCGGGTATGTTGAGTATATTCTGAAAGCCGCTTCACTCTTCAGAAACCCGCTTGCTATGATTAGCCCTGCAACTATAGGCGATTTGGTAAGTATTCCTGACGGCAGCTTTGATGTTATTTCAGGTGAATTGAAGCTTAAGGATAATGTTATAATGCCGATGCGGATAAAATCCGCCGCAAATGAACTTGCGACTTATATTGTCGGAAGGTATGATTTGATGACCAACGATGCATCATTAAGAATTTATACGAAATTTTCGGATAAAGACACGGGTTTTGCGGGATTTTTGAGAAATATTTCATTAAACAGTCTGGCAAACAGGATTTCACATAGCGGAAGAAATGATGCGAACTATTATGCTTCAGAGCTTTCGCAGATACCTGAGCTCAAAGTCGGTGAAGATAGTGCACAGGTCTTTTTAACGACAGTAGACGGTGATGTTATTAATTTTAATTTTCTCTCATCTCTAAAGAGGATTAAGTAGGAAAATTCCTGTTATTTCTTCTGTCCCAGTTTATGTCCCGTTTCACGACTTTAGCAGGATTTCCGGCTATAACACAATTTTCTTCATTAAAGGCTTTGGTGACAACCGAATTTGTTCCGACAACACAATTGGAAGGAATGGCGGAGCCTTTTAAGATTTGACAATTGGAGGCTAGCCATACATGATTACCTATTTCAACATCCTTAGAAACATTTATTACCTGTTTGGTTGTCGTGTTGTAAATTGTATGGCTGTCATCCGTTCTAATAAATACGCCATAACTTAGCATACAATTTTTGCCGATAATAACCCTGTTGCCCTGACTTTCTTTTAATATTATTATGACATCTTCTGCCGTAGTGCCGCTTCCTATTTCGACGGTACTGTTATGTCCCGCATAAATTTTCATTTTTCTGTATCGGTTGTGATTGTTGATGAGTATTTTACAATCATTTATGCAGGAAATATACATTTTTTCTTTGATAAGAATAGGTCCTTGAATTTCTATATAATTATTACTGCCCACAAATTTTACTTTTAGATTTTTAATTTTCGGGTTGTAAATTTTTTTCCCGTTGGTTTTTATGTATACAAAAGTATTATTTCTTGCTCTAAAAGTTTTTTTGAAAAATGTTTTTATATGAAATTTCAAACTTTTCCAGGCTGATATTTTTATTATAGGAATAGTTTTTTCAATATTTAATCGTTTTAGTGTTCTTATAACAGACAACGGTTCCAAAGTTGTAATAAGGATATAAGCTGTTTTGTGAGAAGTGAGGTGTTCAAGTGCGATTACGTTATATCCGAATTCTTTTCTCTCTTCATCTTCCGGCAGATACTTTTTGTCGCATACGCCTATAACATCCAAATTCTCAAAAACATCATTAGATTTGAGGAGTTTAAAAAATTTTCCGGTTCCGTATAGTATTACTTTTTTACCCCTAAGCTTCTCTTTTAATTTTTCTATATAATGTTTATTTTCAACAAAAATTTTATTCAAATTATCTGTCATAAAAAATAATCCCCAAATTTAATTATATAATAATAGCATAAAATACCAAATTGACACAAAATTCTAAGTCTGATACCATGTTTATGAGAGGATGAGGGGTTTATGTCAGAATTAACACAAGAAGAAAAGGATTTTTTTTCACACATTCCGCAAAATGCCGTTGTATGCATTTGGGGAGCAGCAAATGCGGGAATTTCTATAAAAGAAAGACTTGCCGAGTTTAGAAAAGATGTTAAAATTGGAGCGTATATTGATTCTTACAAGCAAGGCTGTATTGATTCGGTAAAAATATATCGACCTGATGATTTGGGACTGATTAGAGATAAGTTCAATTATATGGTTGTTTCGACTCGTTCAGACAGTACGGTTATTGATGCGGTTTTATTTTATTATGATATTAACAACTATATTAGAATATCTAAAAATCTTTTGAAAAGGTATCAGTTTATCCCGTCCAAATTGTCGGAGGTTTTGGGTTTTCTTGATACGGAAGACGACAGAGTACTATATAGAGATCTCATTGAAGCAAGAATCAGCGGTAATACGGAAAAGCTTCAACAGTACGTTCTGAAGATGCATAACATAACACCGGACAGAAAAAGAACAATTAAACATTACACATCTTATATTAATTATGATGCAATAGAAGTAGTAATTGAAGGTGGAATGTTTAACGGTTTGAATACAGTTATATTCAAGAAATTGTTTAAGAACCTGAAAAAGATTTATGCATTTGAACTTCTTTATGAAAAAGTGAAAAATAAATCGCTTGCACATATCATAGATTCAATGAAAGAGCTTGAAATTATACCCTATGCAATGTGGGATAAAAGGGAGAGACTTGTTTTTACTCAGAATGTTGCAGCTCCGTATTCTTCAGGTATAAATCCTCAATTCAATAAAAATGGTTCCGAAAAAAGTTTTGAAGTTGATGCGGTTTCCATAGATGAATTTGTAGAGGGAAGAAAAATTGCAAAAGTTGATTTTATTAAAATGGATATAGAAGGGGCTGAACTGCGTGCTTTAAAAGGCGGGGAAAATACGCTCCTTAAATTCAGACCTCAGATGGCAATTTCCATCTATCATTCGGACAATGATATGCTTGATATCCCGATATATCTGCATAATTTACTTAAGGATTACGTATTCAAGATAGGGCAATATTCGCCTGATAATGACGAAACTATTTTGTATGCAATTCCGAAAGAATTGATTTAGCGGAGAACGTTATGAATTCTATTTATGAAAGCTATCTGAAAGAACATAATTTTGAAGCCAAACTTGAGCAATGGTCAAGACTATACAAAAATAAAAAAGTTATTTTGTACGGTTGCGGGCTTTTGTTTGACAAAATTGTTGAGCTTTATGACGTAAAAAATAAGTTAAATGTCGTTGCGGTATGTGATGTTAAGTATGAAAAAAATAAACCTGATTCTTATCTGGGATTTAATACCGTAAGACCTTCGGAGTTGAACAGTACTGATTACGATGTTTTGATTTTTACGGTATTCGATCACCTGACTTGTCTTAACTATCTCAATACTTTTGATTTCTTCCATGAAAACAAAGAATACAGGTATATAAACGAGTTGTCATTGAAGAACAAATTACACGCACTGGCAATGAAAACAACAATTGCATTGAGGTATTTGAAGTTTACTAAAAATCCTGCCAAGACTTTAAAATACTTTTTTGCCTGTAATAATATAGAATACAATTCCAAATACAATTATTTGCAAGTTCTTGAACGATTGAGAAATAAAAAAGGCAAGATAAAAATTATTTTTATTGTTGAAAGTAATCAAAAATGGGGTTGGCAGTCTGTTTATGATGAATTTAAAAAAGACGACAGGTTTGAGCTTCTTCTTGTCACACTGCCTTTAACAACGAGGTTTAAGGATAAAATTTATCCGCAAAAAGAAGATATAGAGTTTTTCTCCAAACGCAATATGCCTATTATTGACGGATACGATTATAAGAGAGAAGTATGTATCAATCTTAAGGAATTAGGTGCAGATATAATTTTTTATACCCATCCGTGGTTTGTGGATGTTCACAAAATTCCGCCGTCCGTAACATCCGAATTTGCATTGACTTGTGCCATATCATACGGGTTTAATATGGTAGAGAGCAAGTGTTGGGGAACAACTACTCCAAGAAATTTTTGTTCAAATCTCTGGACAATGTTTTCGGAAAGTAAGTGGCACAAAACATTTTATGAGAAAGGTACCAATCTTAAAAACAAAGATATTCTCTATGTAACGGGATATCCTAAGATGGATGCCTATTTAGACCCGATAAATCCCGATATTGAAAAATTGTGGAAAGATGACGAACATAAAAAACCGAGAATTATATACGCTCCTCATCATTCGATAGAAAGAAACGGCGGATTCGGAATGTCCAATTTTGTTGAACATGCGGGATTTTTCCTTGATTTTGCGAAAAATCATCCGCAGTACTCATTTCTTATTAAACCGCACCCTGTATTGAAATCAAAATGTGAAGCCGTGAATTTTATGACACCCGCAGAATATGATGAATATATAGAAAAGTGGCGTGAGCTTCCGAACGGTAATGCGTATACTCTCGGAAATTATTATGATATTTTTAAGACGTCTGATATTTTAATTACGGACTGTTCATCTTTTTTAGCGGAATATTTTGTGAGCGGGAAACCGATAGTTCTTTTGGAGAGTCAAAGTCGTATGCCTTTTAACGATTTCGGGCTTAAATTAAGGGAAGGCATGTACAAAATTCAAAAAACGGATGATATTGAATCGGTTTTATATGAAATTTTTACCAATAATAACGACAAATTAAAAGAGACCAGAAACAAGATTATTAATCAATGGTTCTTTTTACCCGAAGGCGGTATTGGGGCGTATATTAAAGATTATATAAATAAACAATTATTTTTGAGTTAATCACAAACGGTTTTGTTCATACAAAAATTTATAACCGTCTACGAAGCTTTTTACTACAGCCTTTGCGAAAACATTTCTTGCGGACCAGTAAGATGTGTGGGCAAATGCAAATAATCTTCTGCTCCAGACGCTTGAATCGTCATATATTACTCCGCTAGGATTTTTCAGTTCCACATTGAGAATATCTGCAAATTCGCTAACCGTAAGATTTTTGCTTGTAGGAAAGCCAAGAGGATCTTCTCTGAAATTTACCGTAATCCAAAATATTCCGTTTTCCAAAATATATTTGGTCATAATTTTTGTACAATAATTAAGCTGCCAGTCACTGTCCGCTATGTCGGAATAAAACAGTACAAGCGGACTTGCAAAGTTTACTATACCGCGTAAATGCTTGTCGGGTGCACAGGCAGTTTCGGTTATTTCATCGAGTTTCAAATAATTTTCTTTGAGTTTTTCCTTGTCTTGGTTGATTATAATCTCACCCGTCTCGGATACGGAAGCTATTCCCGCATAATTGTATGACAGAGCAGATATACATGTGGGTTTTTTAGGATTATCTTGAACAAAGCTCAAAAAATCCTCATCCATATTGAATGCTTTAAACATTTCGTGCGTATTTATGTATCGGAGCTTGTTTAAAAGGTATTCATAAGTAACAAAAGTTCCTGCGGAATATCCGTATAGAATTACATCCCGCTCTTCAGCGGCTTCTTTTTTAACGTATGTATTAAGTTCCTCCAAAATCGGCACCATGTTGTGAGGTTTTTGAACCCAAACTGCATCATGCATGTATTGAGTAATAAGGCTTCTGACAATATACGCTCCCGTTGAACTTATTGCTTTTGAGATATCGAGTCTGTTTTTTACAAAGTCCAAATCGTTTTTACTCTTATCTCCCCAAAAGAAGATAATCGGTTCTTCTTTAACATTCAGTCCGCCGTTTTGAGAATAATATGCCTTAATTTCTTTGTCGTCCGTAAACTTTTTCCTTAAAACAGGATGAAGCTTTCTTACCCCCTCTTCATACCAGTTTTTCATTTTTTCATCGTTATTATTTGAGCCGTTTATATATATGAAACTAACGTTATTGGAGGCAAATGCCGTATTAAATATAAGCAAACCCAGTAAAACAAATAAAATCTTTCTCATAATTTTAGTTTATCATTTTTATTTGGAATATACAAATTCTTCAGCACCGTTTTCGTTAAGAATTAATGCACAAAGGTGAGCATTCGGATATTTCCCGCATCCGAGGTCAATACAGATTTTGTCATCGTCGATATACGGTTCGTCAAACTCAGTATGTCCGAAAATAATTTTTTGCGGCAGTTTGTGTTTTGAATATATAAATTTTCCTCTAATGTACACCAAATCTACTTCATTTTGTTCGTCAAGCGGATAGTCGGGATTAATTCCCGCATGTACAAAAAGATACTTATCCGTAAGGTAATAAAATTTAAGACTTTTGAAAAACTCTCCGTGTATTCGGAAAATATTTTCAAAGCTTCCGTAACTTCTGATAGTTGCGGGTCCGCCGTAGTTATCAAAAAGGTACTGATAATAATCATCCGACGGGGCATGCAAAAGTGCATATTCGTGTGAACCTATAAGATAAATGCAACGATGTGTCTCAGATTGTTTAATTATTCTGTCAACCACCCCTTTTGAATCGGGACCTCTGTCGATATAATCTCCCATAAACACGAAAATATCATCCGGCTTTGTCTCTATTTGAGAAAGCACGCTTTCAAGTTTATTCAGTTCTCCGTGAATATCGGTTATCGCTATATATCTCGGCATAAAGTCCCCTTACAATATGATTATACAACAAACTAATGTTTTTTATGTATAATGAAAATATTATGAGACGAAGAGATAATGTACGAAATTTTTGTATAATAGCACACATTGATCACGGCAAATCAACCCTTGCCGACAGATTATTGGAGGCTACGGGAACAATCGCCGAGCGTGATATGCAGAATCAGCTTCTTGACACAATGGATATTGAACGGGAGCGTGGAATTACCATCAAACTCAATGCAGCAAGAATGAATTATACCGCAAAAGATGGTGAAAAATATATTTTTAATCTTATTGATACCCCCGGTCATGTTGATTTTTCTTATGAAGTCTCACGTTCGCTTGCAGCTTGCGAAGGTGCACTTTTAGTTGTTGATGCGACGCAAGGAGTTGAGGCTCAAACTTTGGCAAATGTTTATATGGCGATAGAACAGAATCTTGAGATAATTCCCGTTATAAACAAAATAGACCTTCCGTCTGCCGATGTTGAAAGGGTTAAGGCGGAAATAGAAGAAATTTTGGGTATTGATACGTCAATGGCAATTCCCGTAAGTGCAAAGACCGGAATTGGTATTGATGAAGTTCTTGAAGCAATAGTAAAATACGTTCCGCCGCCTGTGGATACAACGGAAAAGCCGCTTAGAGCCCTTGTTTTCGATAGTGCCTATGATTCTTATTTGGGGACTTTGTGTTTCTTTAAAATCATGGACGGCAAAATGCGGCTTGGCGATAAGATTAAATTTATGGCTTCGGGCAAAGAATATGATATTGTTGAGCTTGGGTATCTTACTCCGCACAGAGTGCAGGTAGAGGAACTGGTTTGCGGGGATGTAGGATATTTTGCGGGGTCTATTAAAGAGATTACGCGATTTGTAGGTGATACTGTAACACATGTTGTTAGTCCTGCACAAGAACCTCTTCCGGGGTATAAAGAGGCATTACCGATGGTGTTTTCAGGCTTGTACCCGGTTGATAACGAAGATTACCACGAACTTAAAGAGGCTCTGGAGAAGTTAAAACTTTCCGACAGTTCTATAACTTTTGAGCCTGAAACCTCAAGTGCTTTAGGTTTCGGCTTCAGATGCGGTTTTCTCGGCATGCTTCACATGGAAATTGCCCAGGAAAGACTTGAAAGAGAGTATGACCTTTCTATAGTAACGACGGCTCCCTCCGTTGTCTACAGGGTGCACAAGACAAACGGTGAGGTTGTTGAAATCGATAACCCTGCTAATCTTCCGGCAGCACAATACAGAGATTACATTGAAGAGCCTTACGTGAAAGTTTCTATAATAACACCAAATGACTATGTCGGGACTTTGATGGATTTATGCCAGACAAAACGGGGTATATTTATCAATATGAATTATCTGGATAAGGTAAGGGTGGATTTAATCTATCATTTGCCCCTGAGTGAGGTAATTACGGACTTTTATGACCAATTGAAATCCCGCTCTAAAGGGTACGCAAGCTTGGATTATGAATTTGAGGATTATAAACGCTCAAAGCTTATAAAGCTTGATATAATGTTAGCGGGAGAAGTCGTGGATGCACTTTCTGTAATATGCCACGAAGATAATGCTTATTATATCGGGCAAAAACTAACGGAAAAATTAAAAACCATAATTCCGCGTCAGATGTTTGAAGTTCCTATTCAGGCAGCAATCGGCGGACGGGTTATTGCAAGAACAAATATTAAGGCACTGAGGAAAAGCGTACTTGATAAATGTTACGGCGGTGATATTACCCGTAAACGTAAGCTTCTTGAAAAACAGAAAAAGGGTAAAAAACGAATGAAGGCAATCGGGCGTGTGGAAGTGCCGCAAGAAGCATTTATGGCTGTTTTAAGTCTTGATGAAGAATAAAATCACACAAAGAAGGGGTGTTTCGTGTGTAACACCCCTTGCAAATTTTGATTACCTGACATTCTTCTATGACAGGAAGGAACTGTAATTTTGCTGCATTTGAGCAATAGCAAGTTCCATTTGATAGAACTGATTTTCCAATCTTGTTCTATATGTTTCAATATTTGTATTTTGTTTACTGATTTTTTCTTCCATCCTTGATATATCGGAATCAAGAGTAGAAGTTTTTACATCAAAATAACCCGTAGTTGCAGAGAGACTCTGTTCAACCGCACTTTCCATCATGTTGAATATTCCGTTATCCCCTGCAAGAATTGACTTAACCGAATCGGGATTTTCCTGCAATGCTTGCAAGAACTTATCTTCGTCTAAGCTTAGCGTATAAGTATCCGTAGATAAGTTATTCCCGTCAGCAGCACTTGTCGAAATACCAATATCGGACAACAGTTTATAAATACCGCCGTTTGTAGTATTTGAACCGTTTGCATACGTTCTCAGTGTATTTTTTAAACTGGTCAGGGATGTTTCTCCGTGAAGATCCGCACCGGAAGCTGTTACTTCTTCTACTTTTGCAATAGCATCATTGTAGGCTGTTATAAATTCGTTTACGGCTTCAACAAGCTTAGTAGTATCCTGTGTTACACTGAGCTGGGTATTGCCGTCATCTTCAGTGCTTGCTCTTTTAAGAGTCAATGTAACCCCGTCTATTCTTGAAATATCGGAGGTGACCGTATTCGATGTCGATGTCATCGTTGTACCGTTTATTGTAAAAATTGCATTTTGTCCGAGTGTTTGTGCATCGGTGTACATTCTTGATGAAACAAGCTCTCCGTTTTCATCCCATTCCGAGGTTGTGAAACCCATAACATCGGTAAAGTTGCTTGTTCCTGCTTCAATATTAATGTAGGAAGCTCCTTCTACCGTGGAAGTTATGGACAGTCTGCCTGTAGCATCATCCCAGTAGGCATAAGCTTGAGCATCTTCATTGCCGTTAATTTCTGAAATCAGCGACGATAACGTTGTATTTTCATCAATAGTGAATGTAGCATCACCTATTGTAAAAGTTCCTGCCGTAATTTGTTGATTAAAACCTGAATCTTCCGAGGTTAAAACGGAAGCGACAGAGGCTTTGTAAAGAGAATTTGTAGAAGCGTATGTTCCGTCTTCTTGTTGGGTTAAGCCTATCAGAGAAGCCAGATTTGAACTGTCTGTTGTGGCTCCGATATTAATCGTATCACCTTCGTTTTGGGCTGAAAATCTTAGAACACCTGATTCATCCACTTCTGTTTTTATGCCAAATTCTGCAAGACGTGCTTTCAAATCTCCCAGAGTGTCATCGGAATCAATGTTCACTGTATGTTTTTGACCATTAACATAAGTTGTTAAAGTACCTGCGGTTATGCCGAGGTTTGAAAGAACCGTATCATCATCTGCAACTGCGGAAGCTGCTTCTTGAGCGGATGCCTTGGTGTATGTAGCAAGTTGTTGAACGGTAATGTCATAATTCTGTCTGACGGCATTACTTGTTACCGTTGCGGTAAAAATATCTTCGTTTGATGATGTAACAGAGTTTTGGGCAAACAGGTCAAATGAGCCGCCAAATTTGGCGTCTGTTAATTTCTCAAGGGCATTCCTGAGCGTCGAGAAAGCACTTCTCGTATCGTTCAAGGTCGTCTTTACACCTTGTAAATCTTCTAAATCAGCCTCAAGTACCTTGACTTTTTCCTGTTTTACCGAAAGCAGTGCTTCTACCCATGACGAAGTGTCCAAGCCTGAAATCAAACCGCTGAATGATATTGTCATAATAAAAATCCTTTTTTATAATTTCGTTAATCAGAGTATATACTATATATATTTATTATAGGGCATGTATTAGAAATTTTCAACCCTTTATATGTACGAGATTGTTACATTTTTAAACAAATAGAGCTTTTTTCGAGAACTCTTTGTGTTATAATAATTCCAAATAACAGAACAGGAGAGATTATGAATAGTTTGAAACCCGGTTGTGAGTTAGAAGGTGAGTTGTTTAAAAATGTTTATGACAAGACACCCGATTATATAAAAAATTTGGATTTATTGAATTTTGATAATAAAGGAGAATTTACGTTTACGCTTAAGCGTGAACATCTTTATCCTCATTCGGAGTCTAATCCCGAGGGGTTAAACTTGCTTGAGTGGTTTGCAAATTATGCCAAAGAGGCAAAGGTTTCGACGGCGGGAATTCGCGGACCGCAGAATATTTTATACCCTCAGGATACGCGTTTCCCGATTAATCTGGTAGGTATTGTGCTTGCGACGCTTGCAAAGGCTCTTGTGGCTAGAGAAAAATATGAAGGTAAACAGGTAATAAAGCTTGCGGGGAGTGAGGTCAGATATAATTCAGCCTTATATCTTGATGCAATAGCACGTATACAGGCTGCTCAAGGGATAAAAACTCTTGTTCCGCAAGGAAGAAAGACCATTCCGATTTGGCTTGCATCTTTTCTTGCATTTAAGCTCGATTTGGTCGGCGGTGAATACATTACTTCAAGCCACGGTATTTCTGTAAAGACTGCTACAAAGGACTTAAATTCTCAGGGCAGTCAGTATTTGCCGGAGGAGTCTATGGAATTTGTTAATAAGATTCAAGAAATCTTTGATACCGTAGAACGTGACGGTTCTTATACAATTAGGGTTGCAGCAGAGGACAATCCGCTGATTGACGAGGCGGTTATGTCAAAACTCAACGACGGTATTGATTTGTACGTCGAATATCTGAAATCCGGTGTTGCACATCATCTCGAGAATGTTAATAAGATGAAGTCAAAGCTTTTTGTAGAATGTGTCGGAGGTTGTGCATACAGAACGTTAAGCCGTGTTTTGGAAAAACTTGGTATTCAGGATAAGTTTGTATGGAATAACGTTGAGGAAGATCCGTTTTTCCATTCAATAGGTAAATATGATACGGACCCGAAGGGAAATAAAGTATTTTATGATTATTCGGTGGACGCTACGGTTCTTGCAAAACGTCCTGACGGAGAGAAATTTTTCCCCGTTATTGAATCTATGCATTATGAAAAAGTATTGGCTGACTATCCTTTGGGGACGGTTGTATTAATAACTGACCCTGATCATGACAGGTTGACTGTCTGTCAGATAGAAGCAATCGGAAACGAACCTACGCTTGATGAATACGGTATTTCTTATATTCAACTTGATGACAACAGGATTTTGACTGTGTATAGTGCAAATCAGGCATTTTTGATGCTTATGAACTATAGAGTTAAACAATTAAAGTCTCAGGGTAAATTTAAAAATCATCCGAGATTTATGATAAAGACGACAGCTTCCGCTCTTTCGTGGGATGAGTGGGCAAAAGCACACGGTATAAAGGTGGTAAATGTGCCGGTAGGGTTTAAAGAAATTGCAAATATTATGAAAAAAGTCGAGTTGCAGCTGAAAAATAACCCTGATAAGGACGTTATCGTAGATGATGTTTTCGGAAATTCAATTAATCTCGGAGTTCAGCCTCGCTTGATTTTTGGCGGTGAAGAGTCCGGCGGAATGATTATGGGCTCGGAGGATTTGATTGAATCTCTTGCGGGAAGAAAAGCAATAGCAATGCGTGAAAAGAGTGCTACGGAAGCTATTATTGTAGCGTCGTTGCTTGCTGCTAATCTTGAAAAAGATAATAAAACGCTTTCCGAGTATTTAATAGAAATTTTTGATGAAAACAATATCAGGGCAAAATATGATGTCCGTGAGGATATTGCATATTACAACGAATCAGAACCTGATATTGAAAAACTTAAACAGGCAAAAATTAAAGGTGAAGCACTCAGGACGCAGAATGATTTGTTCTATCTGTCTTTGGCAATAGCCCTAAGAGAAGGTAAGGCTGATTTGGAAGCGATTAAAAAGGTTTTGAATAATACATTCGCGGAACTCGGTTTTGATAATCTTAAAGATGTTAAGTTTGTTGGAGACGGAACATATCTGAGATTTGCCGATAAGTATGTCGAAATCCGTCCGTCGGGAACCGATGCAAAGACCAAGGCTTATGCGGGCGGAGATAATTTGGAGGTAATCGAAAAATTTGCCAGAGTTATGGGAAATTACTCGGGCGAAAGGACTGAATTACACAGAGAATTAATTCCCGACTCGTTCTATGAAGAAGCAAAGGATAAGGCTCTTAATTATTATTTACAATTTGTTGAAAAAGATGCTAATAATGAGGAGTTTGTTATCCCTGAATACAAATTCTAAGGACTGTTTTATGAAGAAATTCTGGTTTAGTTTATCTGACAAAATAAGATTTCTTGTTATCGGCGGGTTTAACGCGGGTGTATCTTATCTTTTGTATTCATTATTCTGTCTGGTTTGGGGTGAGGGTATTTATCAGATTGCACTTGCTCTTGCCTGGGCGATATCTTCGGTTGTTTCTTTTACGACTCAGAAATTCCTCGTATTTGAAAGCAGGGGGAATTGGTTGAGAGAGTATGCAAAATGTTGTACTACCTGGTTTTTCAGTTATCTGATAAATGCTGGGCTTCTGGAATTTACGGTAAAAATTTTGGGGTTGAATGTTTTTATTGCTCAGATAATTGCGACACTTGCAGCGGCGGTGTTTACGTACTGTTTGTTTAAAAAATTTGCCTTCAGGCATAAGGTCCGAGGAGCAAAGGGGGGGTAAATATATATAACAGAAGAATCTTCTCTCTATCTTATCGTCATTCAGGGGGTAAATGCACAACTGTCCCGAATAAATTTAAAAATTTTGTCATCGAATTACGTAACATATACAATTCAGAGGGAGCAAAGCGACTGAAGAATCTCTTGAATGTTAACTTCTTATTCACTTAATCACCCCGTCACTTAGTCTCTTTTTAATGTCGGGCAATGCCCGACCTACAGTATTTATTATAAAAAGCCGGATTGCTTCGGCTTAAAAGCCTCGCAAAGACAGAAATGGAGATTCATCGGGCTTGATATTGATAGTTCTACGTCCAACCGTTTGTTTACCCCCGCCTTCTTTCAGATGTTTATTGGGATTTTATAGTATTTGTCGGGTTGTGCCCAACCCGTTTTTTGAAATAAGAAAAGAAATTTCTGTTTCCGCTAAAGTTCCCACTTGTGGCGTAGTCTGGTGATAACATTTTTGCGTTTCATATCAGTGATTGCAAAATCAATATTCTCTTTAAGTTTTTTTGTACTTTTACCTTTTCTTATTGCAATTCCGTAAGGTTCTCTTGAATATCTTTTAGGCAAAAGTTTTACCGAGTCATCTTCAAAAGCAAATCTGCTTAAAATTGTATCATCCGAGGTAAGTGCGTCAATTTTTCCTGCCTTAAGAGCTTCATACGCCGTTCTGTAGTTTCTAAATCCGATAATATTTGCATTTGGAACCAGATTCAGCATATTTTTTTCTGCCGTTGTACCGTATACAACTCCCACGTTTTGTCCGCTTAAATCGGCAATGGACGTTATTTTACTGCTTGATTTTACGAGCAGAGCCTGTCCCGCATAATCGTATGGGATGGAAAAGTCTATAATCTCTTGTCTTTGCGGAGTTATAGTCATTGTCGCAACTATAATATCAAGTTCTCCCGTTGACACTTTTATCATTCTGTTTGCGGGTGTTACAGGAAAAAACTCAACAGCATTCGGACTCTTAAGCAGATATTGTGCGATATATCTTGCCAAATCTGCGTCGTATCCTTCGATTTCCCAATCTTTATTATAAAAACCGAAGGGCTTGGAGTCTGTATTTATTCCGACCTTAATCTTTCCGCGTTTTATTATTTCGTCGTACAAATCAGGTTCGGTATATTTTTCGGGTGCAAGTACAAAATAATAGAATGCTGTCAGGAGGAGAAAAATTAATGTAAAGATTATTCCAAGTTTTTTCATTGAGCTAATTTTGGTTTCCTTCCGCAGGATTTATCTTCATCACAATATCCGAGCCTTTCGCATTTTGGTACCAAATACGGTTTTAGCCAGGGTTCTTCTTTAGTCAATTCTTCACACATCATTTTAATCATGGTTCTGATTTCATACTGTGCACGCGTGCAGAGTCTAAGGTTTGCAAGATGAATCATCTCTCTAAGGTTGAGGCTTGCAACAATAGAGCTTGCAGCGGCATTTGGAAGAACTGCTCTTGCATCTTCCGCGGGAATACCCGCTTCCGTAAATTCGCAATATTTCTTTGAGATTTCTTCCATAAAGTCAACAAACTTTTTCTTAAGGTTTTCGTCTTTGGCAATCGTGGGGGGAATAATATAGTCAAATTGTCCTTTTTCCTTCACATAGCGTTGTGATTTTTGTGAAAAAGACATGTGACGGTGTCTCACGAGTTGGTGTGTACAAGCTCTTGAAACATTTGAAATTGCGAATGTAACCTGTATATGTTCAATAGTGGAATAATGCCCCGAAGAAATAACTCTTTCTATCAGCGTAAGCATTTTTTCTTCGTCGTCCGTACTGTTGTATATTTCATACGGTGACAGGGCACTGTAACAGGTTCTGCAAGCAGTGTATATTGTCTTGAGCATATTCTCGGGTTTTGAGATTAAATGCACAACAGGCTTATTGTTCTCTTCCATACTCTCTCCGTTAATGTGTTTTTACATGGCTCCGGTTGCAAAACTTGCAGCCTCTTCGTAGGGGTTTTCCAACCCTGCACTCTGAGCGGCTTTGTATGCGGTTTCAAAGGCTTTGTCCGAATTTTCCGCAATTTGAGGATTTTCAAGTAATGCTTTCAAATTGTGGCTGACATCATCAGCACCTTTAAACAGCATTGAACGTCCTAATGATTCAGCTTTAGGATTGGAAAAATCATTCAGCTGCGGTGTATCCGCAGTTTGAGTTTCCTGCTGAACTTCCGGCATTGATTTTTGCATACCGTTAAAATTCACTGAATTAACACTAAATTTTGGACCATTTACTTCACTCATATGCTTTACCTCGTTTTATTTTATACAATTATATCATATTTTGAAATTAATCAACCATCCATTTGTTCTAAAACGCGTAATTAAAATTTTTTGCTAGTAAAACAGAAATTGTTTACAAAAATTTACTATTTATACTGATTTTGTTATAATTAACTTATGGATAATGATATAGAGTCACTTCAAGGTATATTAAGAGATGATCCCTCAAATTTTCAAGCCAGACGGGAACTTTCCATACTTCTTGTGAACAACGGTTTTAATGAGGAGGCGGAGGGGAACCTCAAGTATCTGATCAGGTATTTCCCTGATGATGCGGAGCTTTATTACAACTTAGGGATTGTATATGAGAAGCTTAAAAATTTTGAGGAGGCTAAGGCTTGTTACGAAAAAGCCGTTGAGATATCACCGCAGGAGGATTTTTATTACAACCTCGGGGATGTACTTGTGGAACTTAAAGAATGGGATGCTGCGATTGCCGCTTTCAGAGAGGTTTTAAAAACTGATGCCGAGGACGGGAATTGTTATTTTAATCTCGGGCTCTGTTATTTTAATAAGGATGAAAAAAATCTTGCAACGGACAATTTTCAAAAGGCAATCAGCTTAAATCCCAAAGATATATTTGCCTACTTTTATTTGGGATATATTTATCAAAAAGAAGGGCTTACAAACTTTGCCATAGAAAATTATCAAAAGGTTCTTGAAATTTCCCCTGACTATAGTTGGGCGTATTTTAATTTGGGTTCGATTGCTTTTCAAAACGGAAACATTGAAGAAGCAAAGAATTATTTACAAAAGACTTTGGAATATAACCCGAATGATATTGAGGCATACAAGCTTCTGGTCAAAATTTGTTTGAAAGAAGGCAGCACGGAAGAAATTCTGGAGGTTTTGCATACAAGACTTGAGAGTGAAGAAAACGGAGACTTGTATTATTGTCTTGCCCGTGTTTATAAATACATAGGTGATTTAGAAAAATATTGTGATAATTTGGCTTTGGCATTAAAAAACCCCTATACTCTTACTTTTCCACGCAATATAGTTGAGCATGAGTATGAGTTGATGGAGGAAAAATTAGACAGGCATGAAAGAATAGAGCCTGAAAGTGAAATTGAAGAGTATGATGAGACGGATACTGATGAAGTGTCGTCTGATAATGAGGAGGAAGAGTCGGAGGCTTCCGACGAAGAGTACGAATCTGCGGAAGATGATGCGAAGGAGCTTTTAAATACGGATGATGAAGCCAAAGCGGAAGAGGCTTTGGAAGAGGAAGAATAGGTAATGTTATCAAAAATACTTATAAAAAATTATATATTAATTGATGAAACGGAAGTGGAGTTTTCCAAGGGCTTGAATATTATAACCGGCGAAACCGGTGCGGGAAAAAGTATTTTGATTAATGCTATTGATATAGCTTTTGGGGCAAAAGCAGGAAAAGAGGTTATAAAAACAGGTGCAGACAAGGCTGTAATTGAACTTACGATTGTTAATACAAAACAAAATCTTACGGATTTGTTTTCCGAATACGGTATTGATAATAGCGGGGAAGAAATCGTATTGTCCCGTGAAATTACCCAAACAGGCTCACGTTCCAGGGTAAACGGATGTTTGGTTAATCAGGAGTTTATGAAGAATTTTCGTGAACTTTTTCTTGACATACATTCTCAACATCAGACATATTCGTTTTTGCAGCCCAAGTATCATATTGAATTACTGGATTCATATACAAAAGATGCGAATCTCGACATTTATAGGAAAGAGTTTGCAAAATACAGAGATATGACAGAAAAACTTGCCGAATTGAAATCTTCTGCGAATAAAACCGAAGAACAGATTGATTTTCTTAAGTTTCAGCTAAATGAAATAGATGAAGCCCGAATAACTTCTATCACCGAGGATGAAGAGTTGAATAACGAGCTTTCCGTGTTGGAAAATGTTGAAAAGCTTAAGGAGCTTACGGGCTCTTCGTATTGGGCAATTTCAGGCGATGACGGCTCTGTATTGGACGGCTTAATGCAGATAAAGGCGAATATTTCAAAAGCGGTACTTATGGACGGTTCGCTTGAGAGTGCACAGGGAGAGTTAATTGAGGCAATCGAGGGGTTGAAAAATGTTTCTTCAATTTTGAGAGAGTACTCAAATTCTCTTGACAACGATGAAGAGCGGATTAATCTTATACAGGAGCGGCTTTTCCTTTTGGATAAGCTGAAACGTAAATATGGCGGAAGTTTGGAAAAAGTACTTGCTCAGGGTGAAGTTTTCAGAAAAGAACTGGAGGGAATTGAATTTTCTACCCAAAATATAGAGGACTTAGAGAAGGATATTGAAATCCTTGAAAATAATTTGCGTGAACTTGCCCGGAGAGTTTCTGCTGCAAGAAAAGAGAGTGCTTCACGGCTTTCCGGTTTAATCGTCGAAAAGCTGGAAAAATTGGAATTGCCAAAAGTGAGATTTGATATACATTTTGAGCCCTGTTCTCTGTCTCCCAACGGGTGCGACAAGGTGGAGTTTTTGATTTCCACTAATGTCTCGGAAGATTTAAAACCGCTTGCCAAGGTTGCCTCGGGCGGCGAAATTTCCAGAGTAATGCTCGCAATAAAGACGATTTTTGCGGAGAATGATAATATAGATACGGTAATTTTTGATGAGATAGATACGGGAATATCCGGCAAAACTTCCCAATCTGTTGCGGACGAAGTTAAAGAACTATCAAAATTTATGCAGGTTATTATGATAACACATCAGGCGATAATTGCTTCTAAGTCCGACAGACATTTTTATGTTAAGAAAACTCAGGATGTCGGAACGAGTGTAGAAATAACCGTTCTCGACGGTGAAGCCAAACTTAACGCCATAGCGGAGCTTGCGGGCGGTGAAATTACCGACGAGTCACTTAAGTTTGCACAAACTCTTTTGGGTTAGATATTGTCATTGATAAAGTTAAACAGATTATCATGTGATTGTTTAATTTTTGCTTGAAATAAATGTTTGATAACTGTTCTTTGCGGATTGGAAGCGTAATTCCGATTTGAATTAGTGCCTTCAGACACATTTTGAGACAGCAAAGCAAAGTCACTACTATTCATATTCTATTCCTTTCGGGTAATGTATTTCTAAAATTTCCTCCCCAATGTGGGTGTTCTATTATTATAATAAAAAAATTTTTTTTGCCAATAGGTTTTTATATTTTTTATGAAAAAATTGATGAAACTTGCACCAAACTTTGGTTTATGTTAGTATTTAAAAAAATGAACAGACAGTACAATTAAGGAGTATGTATGATTTCAGTAAACGATTTAAAGAATGGCTTAACACTTGAACTTGATAACGGTTTGTGGAACGTTGTAGAATTTTTGCACGTAAAACCGGGTAAAGGTGCTGCCTTTGTAAGAACAAAACTCAAAAACGTTGAAACAGGAAACGTTGTAGAAAAAACTTTCAGAGCAGGTGAAAAAGTTGCTAAGGCTATGCTTGACCGCAGAGAAATGCAATACTTATATAAAGATGGAAAAGATTACGTTATGATGGATAACGAATCTTATGAACAGATTCAAATACCTGAGGATCACGTAGGCGATGGGGTTAAATACCTTAAAGAAAATATGATTGTTCAGGTGTTGATGCACGATAAAAGAATTATAGGGGTTGATATTCCTGCCCATGTTGAGTTGGAAGTCGTTGATACTCCTCCGGCAGAAAAGGGTAACACCGCTCAGGGAGGTACAAAGCCCGCAACACTGGAAACGGGGGCGGTTGTTCAAGTCCCGTTCTTCGTTGCAAACGGTGATATCATAAGAGTTGATACCAGAAGCAACGAATACCTTGACAGAGTGTAGTTTGTAAATCGGTACGGATTGATTGCGTTGGTTAGACAGGTTTAGTTGTCTTTCGTTTTATCTTTCTGTACCGACTTAAATTTAAAACATTAATCGTGAAATATGGTTAAGGAGAAAATAATGAAGTTTGAAACAGATTATATAGAAAAATTAGCAAAAATTATAGCAGATAACGATTTAACGGAGATATCCTTGGAGGACGGAGAACAGGCAATAACAATAAGAAAAGACTTGCCGGAAGTAAATATGGTTGCAGCTCCTTCTACAGCAGCGGTTGCAACGCCTGCGGCTGCACAGGTACCTTCATCTTCAGCTGCGGTTGAAGCAAAGGAACCTGAAATTAAAGGTAGGGCAATTACTTCTCCAATGGTAGGTACTTTTTATGCAGCATCTTCTCCGGAAGCAAATCCGTTTGTAGAAGTAGGTTCAAATGTAGAAGTCGGTGACGTTGTTTGTATTATTGAAGCAATGAAGCTTATGAACGAAATCAAATCAGAACAGGCAGGGAAAATTGTACAGATATGTGTTAAAAACGGTGACCCTGTCGAGTATGGTCAGGTTTTGATGTACGTTGAATAGTAGAATTCGCAAAAGTATTGCTTGTTCACTCTCCTTTGGAGAGGGTAAAGCTGTCCCATTAGGATAAAGGAAAGAATAGCATGTTCAAAAGAGTTTTAATAGCAAATAGAGGCGAAATTGCCGTAAGGGTAATAAGAGCTTGCAGAGAGCTCGGGATTCCGACGGTTGCAATATATTCTCAAGCGGATGCACAGTCTTTGCATGTAAGATTGGCTACGGATGCATACTGCATCGGTCCCGCACCGAGTGCACAGAGTTATTTGAGTATTCCTGCGATAATATCGACCGCTCTTATGACAGGATGTGACGCGATTCATCCCGGTTACGGTTTTATGTCGGAGAGGGCAGATTTTGTCGATATTTGTACTGAACACGGTATAAAATTTATCGGTCCCTCTGCGGAATCCATGCGTAAAATGGGGGACAAGGCAACGGCACGCAAAACGATGATAGAAAATGATGTTCCTGTTACGCCGGGAACGGGGATTCTGGAATCGTTGGAACAGGCAAGAGAATTTGCCCATAAGGCAGGTTATCCGATTATCCTTAAGGCAACCGCAGGCGGAGGCGGCAAAGGAATGCGAATCGTAAGAAATGACGATGAGTTGGAAACAAACATGAATCTTTGCCGGATGGAAGCGGAAAAGTTCTTCGGGAATCCCGGAATTTATGCCGAGAAATTCCTCGAAAATCCGAGACATATTGAGGTTCAAATACTGGGCGATTCTTTCGGTAATGTTATTCACCTCGGAGAAAGAGACTGTTCAATTCAACGCCGCCATCAAAAACTTCTGGAGGAGGCTCCTTCTCCCGCAATAGACGAAAAAACGCGTAATGAAATGGGGGCAGCAGCAGTTCGTGCGGCTAAAGCAATAGGATATGAAGGTGCCGGAACTTGTGAATTTTTGCTTGACCACGACGGAAAATGGTATTTTATGGAAATGAATACCAGAGTTCAGGTAGAACATTGTGTTACGGAAATGATTTCCCAAATAGATATTGTAAGAGAACAAATTCTGGTGGCTTCCGGCAGAAAACTCGGGTATACCCAAGATGATGTGCTCTTAAGAGGACACGCTATAGAGTGCCGAATAAATGCTGAAGACCCCGAACATGATTTTATGCCTTGCCCCGGAAAAATTGACGGCTACTTTGCTCCCGGCGGGTTCGGTATAAGAGTTGATTCACACGTATATCCCGGATATTCAATTCCGCCTTATTATGACTCTATGATAGGAAAATTGATTTGTTGGGGACAGAACAGAACAGAAGCAAGACGCAGAATGTATCAGGCCCTAAAAGAATATGTTGTTACGGGTATAAAAACCACAATCCCGTTCCATCAGGAAATCGTAGAGGATGAAGTATTTATGAGCGGTGACTTTAACACCGGATTTATAGAAGATTTTTATAAACGCAAAGGAAAAGCATAAAAATAGAAGCGGATGTAATTCAGTGGTAGAATGCAACCTTCCCAAGGTTGACGTCGCGAGTTCGAGTCTCGTCGTCCGCTAATATTTTTTGGGCTAACGGAGTCTATTTTCTCCGAGACTGTCCTCCCGCCGTCGGTAAAACTTCGTTTTACGT
>CALUTM010000001.1 GCA_944323705.1 Candidatus Gastranaerophilales bacterium | reverse complement strand
ACGTGCGTTCGGCTTGCCCATTGTCCTCGCCGGACGGGCGTCAAAACCATTACATCCCCATGGAATTCAGACCTTAAGAAGATGGCTCCGCTCGGAAACCTGCTTGTCTTTGCATTCGCAAAGCCAACTCCGTTTCCTCGACTCCACCTCACGCACTCACGTGCGTTCGGCTTGCCCATTGTCCTCGCCGGACGGGCGTCAAAACCATTACATCCCCATGGAATTCAGACCTTAAGAAGACAGCTCCGCTCGGAAACCTGCTTGTCTTTGCATTCGCAAAGCCAACTCCGTTTCCTCGACTCCACCTCACGCACTTACGTGCGTTCGGCTTGCCCATTGTCCTCGCCGGACGGGCGTCAAAACCATTACATCCCCATGGAATTCAGACCTTAAGAAGACAGCTCCGCTCGGAAACCTGCTTGTCTTTGCATTCGCAAAGCCAACTCCGTTTCCTCGACTCCACCTCACGCACTTACGTGCGTTCGGCTTGCCCATTGTCCTCGCCGGACGGGCGTCAAAACCATTACATCCCCATGAAATTGGTATTCAGGGAGGAGCACCGCTAAGAAGTTCGTATTTTTCAGGCAATACGAAATTTTTTCCGGGCTTCACCTCACCCTAGCCCTCTCCTCAAGGAGAGGGTTAACCCGCTTTTTACTTTCAATGTGCGTAAACACAGTATAAACGATAAAATGTACTTTTTCAAGTTTCAATCAGTTTTTTTATCTTCCTCAAATCCTTCAACATCAAGTCCCTCGGGCTGCCTTCTTCCAAAGAATGATATCTCAACAGATATGACGGATGGAAAATCGGGATACATCTTCTCTTTTTCCCGCCTATCTCCAACTCAAGAATTTCACCCCTGATTTTTGAAATAGGTATTTTTTTATCATAAAAAGACTTTAATGCCGTTGCTCCGCAAAATATCAATACCTTAGGGTCAATTATTTCTATTTGCTTCAAAAGATAATTTTCGCAGGCTTTTTTCTCATTGTCCGTGGGCACTCTGTTTTTAGGAGGACGACACTTGACCGTATTTATTATATACAAGTCGTTGCTTCTTGAAATCCCGGCTTTTTCTAAAAATTCGTTCAATAATTTCCCCGCCCTGCCAACAAACGGAGTTCCTGTTTTATCCTCATTTTCTCCCGGAGCTTCGCCGATTAAAACCGCTTTTGCACTCTCCGGGTCTCCATCGGAAAATACCACATTTATTCTTGTTTCACCAAGAACACATTTTTTACACTCAAGACACTCTCTTTTTAATTCATCTAATTTTTTCTTTTTCATAATAATCATTATACTTGAAAAATTGCAAAACGGGTTAAAATAAAAATACAGAAATAAGCGGCAGTAATACCCACGCCCGTACCCTATAATAGGGATTGTAACCCAAAAACTATTACTAATATTAGTAGTAGTTCTTTTTCGTTGCTGCAAAATAAATGCAGTGTATTTTATTATATTTTTTCAAAATCTACAGCACCGTGCTTGCACCAAGGGCAAATAAAATCAGCAGGCAGAATTTCACCTTCATAAATATATCCGCAAATTTTGCATCTCCAACCTTTTTTATCTGTTTTTTGCGGTTTTGGCTTAATGTTGTTTTGATAATAGGTATAAGTTACAGTCGGCTCGTCAGATAAAATTTCTGCCGCAACGAGTTGTGCGATGAAGAGGGTATGAGTCCCCAAGTCTATTTCCTGCTTAACGTAAGCTGACATATAAGAATTTGTATTTTGTGTAACGTACAATACTCCGTTAGGGCTTCTTTTTGTATCAAAGAAATCTGCGAATTTATCCGTATCGCGTCCCGAATGAAATCCAAAGTGTTCAAAAAGTTCAAATTTCGCACTTTCTGACAAAATCGAAACATTAAACTTTTTGGTTCTTTGAATCATTTCATTTGTGTAGTTCTTTTTATTAACTGCAATCGCAATCTGCAACGGGTCGGAAGTTACCTGCATTACGGTGTTTATAATACATCCGTTATCCTTTGCTTCTTCATTTGCGGTCAGAACATAAAGCCCGTACCCGATATTAAATAAAACTTTGTTATCCATATAAAACTCCTTTATTACACATGCTATTACAGAAACGGCATTTATGCAATAAAAGTGGCAAAATTTTATTTAAATTGTTCGTACAGCAAGCCCTGCATATTTTCAATGATTTCTTATTTTATATTGTATTTCTTAGCAAGTTCACCATTGGATAATGCTCCCTCAAGGTTTTTGCCGTTAGTACAATGGATATCCCAACCCTTCATTTCAACATTACTCTGAAAACCGTCTCTATTTTTATCCAAACTGAACCACTTATCAATACCGCGTCGTGCAGAGAATTTCATTGCTTCCATACAAACCTTATTCCGTTCTTCATCAGTAATCTTGCCGTCCTGATTTTCATCCAAATGGTATATTGCAATATTATATTCCTGCTCTGTAATATAACCGTCATCATTCATATCTAACGCTTTAAAAATACTCTTATCGGCATTAGGATTATTACGTAAAAAAGTTTCTTTATCGCACCCTTCAACACCGTTTGGATTCCATTGGGTCTGGGAATTTTCAATGTGCTTAAATTCCATCTTTAAATCACGAAAACCATTTATATCTGTCATAATAAAGTTCCTTTCTTGAGAGTAAATGTAGTAATATAATTAAATTTTAGGGTAAATAAATCTTATTAGAATGCTTTATACTATATTATAGTCGTACTAAAATCTTTATCCCGTCCATAAAAAATAGTATTCTGTTGTTGAGATGGGTGAAATTTCAAGAAAACTGGGTTTGAGAATAAAAGAATTGCGGGAAAAACGAGGGCTCACGCAATTAAAGTTAGCTGAGATTTTAAATATGGAAGCCTCTAATCTTTCTAAGATTGAAAGAGGGGTTCAGATTCCAAAGGAAGAAAGCCTCGAAAAAATCTCTGCCGCACTTGATGTAGAAGTTAGAGAATTGTTTAATTACGGGTATTTTGAAAATAAAAAGGATTTGATTGCAAAAATAGATAAAATATTGGAAAAAGCAGATACGCAAACGGTTCAAAAATATTACCGACTCTTAATAAATCTATAACAATTGCTTGACAGGGGTAAGTCTTTATACTAAACTCAAACATGCCGAAGTATAGTGCTCATGGTATGCCTTACTCGGAATTGTAGTACAAAGCGGGTAATGAAAAGGTTCGGAGCTTAATGGTTCATAACCGAAAGTACTTACCCCCGCCGAAAGGAGATATAAAATGCCAAAAATGAAAACACATCGTGCGGCAGCTAAGAGATACAAAGTTACCGGCACGGGAAAAATTACAAGAAGACATGCAGGTATCGGCCACTTGCTTCAACACAAATCTGAATCAAGAAAACGTAAGATTTTCGGAGATGTTACAATTTCTGAAACTCACGAAAAGTTGATTTCAAAAGAGTTACCTTACAAGAAGTATGCCAGATAGGAGTGTTGAATTATGAGAATTAAACGTGGAAATGTATGTCGCAACAGACACAAAAAGATATTAAAGCTTGCAAAAGGCTTCAAAGGTGCAAGAAGCAGAATATTTAAAGTAGCTAATATTGCTGTAATGAAGGCTCTTAAGTATGCTTACAGAGACAGACGTGCTACAAAACGCAATATGCGTCGCCTGTGGATTGTAAGAATTAATGCTGCAGTCAGAGAACAAGGTATGAGCTATTCAAGATTTGTTAATGCTTGCAAAAAAGCAAACATTCAAGTTAACAGAAAAATGCTTGCAGACCTTGCAGTAAGAGACAAAGAGGCTTTCTCTGTTGTTGTTGAAGCAGCAAAAGCAGCTTTATAATTATAATGTCTAAAGAAACATCCCTTTCAAATGAAAGGGATGTTTTTTTATTATTAAGAAAAAGGAGTGGAGAATTTACATATCATATACAAAGTTTTGTCCTGTGGTATTTTCTGCTGCTTCTTGTCTCATTGCTTGAGATGCGAAGAACATTTGCTTTGCATAACTTTGGATTTCCTGGTTATATACTCTCTGGTCAAAGATGTTTTCATATTTTTCAAGATAATCGCCGATGGGGTTAACAATATCGGTAACAAGTCCGGTTGCAGTATCAGCAACTTGTTGGAGTACGCGTTTTCCGATACCGAGTTCAGCCATTTTTTCAGACAAAGTAAGACTGAGAAGTCCGTTTCCTTGAACAGCTTGTTCTGCTTGCTGTTCAAGTCTTTGTTCCATCCTTTCTTCAGCAGCAGCGTGTTGTTTAGTCGGATCATACGTTTGGGTTTTGTATGTTTGTAAAAAATTGTTCAGATTAAATGTTTCTGCCATATCCTTTGCCCTATTCTTTGTAATAATGTTATCGGCATTTTTTTCAAGAACTTTAGGGTTTTGGCTAAAATTTTTACAAATCTTTACAGAACGGGGTATTTCCGCAGAACTGATTGAGGACGATAAATCTGCCGGAGCGTGCTGTATCCTTGATTATGCGTGCACTTGAGTTGGTGAGGACAATTTGGTTTTGAACACACTCAAATTTATTCTGGAGAAATTCCTGTTCGTAAATTTCTCCGAGTCTGGTGTATTTTTTTGTTTTTATATAGAGATTGAAATTCTTTTGCCGCTTCTTTATTTGTGCATTAGCAAAGTTTATTACCGAATTCAGATTTATTTCAACCCAAGAGGATTGTACAATATCTACAATATAGTTTTCGTTGTCTGCTGTTTGTATAGAGATATAGCAGATTATATTTTTTGATTTTTTATCTTCAATTACGTATTTATATTCATTAAAGTAAGAAAGTCCTTTGAACGGAATCTCTTTAAACTCTTTTGCATCACGGCTTAGCAGAGGTCTAAAGTGCGGAAGCAATGATTCGTTAAAAAGTGCCGCAACGGTTGGGGAGTCCGAGTTCCTGAAAGTTCTGAAAATTCGCTTGTTAAAATCTTCTTCCACGTTATTAATTTTCCAGAGTTTTTCGTACGATATTTGGCTAAAACCGCATCTTGAGACAAACAGTTTCAGCAGTTCGGGCAGATAGTCATCCACTTTTACAATAAAAGATGCCGCCCCCATGGCTTTATACTTTGAAACCACGTATTGAATTAATTCCCCTGCAATATCATATCCGTTTTCTTCAAAGAAAAGTCTTTGGATTTCCATTTGTCTCATCGGACTTCTTGAGGGAGCAACAGTTATAAGACCTTTAATTTCTTTTTTATCTTTCATTACGTATGATTCGGGCAAAAACTTAAACCTCAGCGGTAAGAGGTGATGCAGAGGGATAAGCGGGTTAAACATTATGCGGTTAATATATTTGTCTCTGTTATTAAGAAACGAAATCATCTCCCGCATATTTTTTTTGTCAAAATAATAAAGCTTTCGAATCTTACTCATAAGAAAATTATAGCATACAAAAACAACCATCCTAAAGTATGAGTGCAGAATTTTTTAAAATTTGGTAGAATAAGATTAAAGTAACAGGTGTATTTAGGGGGAAATATATGGCTGTAAATGACGCACTGGTAATGATACTTGCAGGCGGAGAGGGGAAAAGACTTTTCCCGCTGACGCAGGACAGGGCGAAGCCTGCAGTTCCGTTTGGCGGCAGATACAGGATAATAGATTTTGTTTTGAATAACTTTATAAACTCGGGTTTTTTCAAGATAAAAGTATTAACCCAGTACAAGTCGGACTCGTTGAATAAACATATTACCAAAGGATGGGTATTATCGCCGTTTTTAAATCAGTATGTTGATTTGGTACCTGCACAGATGCGTACCGGGGGGGTATGGTATCAAGGAACCGCGGATGCAGTTTATCAGAATGCATTTCATATCAGAGATGAAGACCCGGAATATGTGTGCGTATTCGGCGGGGATCATATTTATAAAATGGACGTTTACCAGATGCTTAGATTTCATAAATCCAACTATGCGGATTTAACAATATCGGCAATTCCTATTCCTGTAAGCGAGGCTCACGAATTTGGCATAATTGAGGTTGATGACAACTGGAGACTTATCGGATTTGTTGAAAAACCGCAAACACCGCCGAAGCCAATGCCTAATAATCCTGATTTTTGTCTTGCATCTATGGGTAATTATATATTTAATAAGGACATCCTGCTGGATGCACTGGAAGAGGATGCAAAAATCAAAGAGTCCAATCATGATTTTGGCAAAAACGTTATACCGATGTTGTTAAAACAGGGTAAGCGGGTTTTTATCTACAATTTTAACGACAATGATTTTCCCGGTATGACTGAGCGTGAAAAGGGTTATTGGCGAGACGTAGGTTGTATAGATGCTTATTGGCAGGCTAATATGGATTTATTGGATTACGAGCCGGAGCTTAATTTGTATTCCAAAGAATGGCCTATAAGGACATTCAATTATAATTACCCGCCCGCTAAATTTATCTGGCAGGAAGGTGACAGAGTCGGAATGGCAACAAACTCAATGGTCTCTGAGGGATGTATAGTATCAGGCGGGACGATTTCAAGATGTATTTTATCACCTAAGGTTAAAATTAACAGCTTTTCACAGGTTTCTGACAGTATTTTGATGGAAAATGTTAATGTCGGAAGGTACTCTGATATCCGAAAGGCTATAATTGATAAGAATGTAGATATTCCGCCTTATACCCAAATAGGTGTAAATAAAGATGAGGATATTGCCAGAGGATTTTATGTCTCGGAAGGCGGGGTAACCGTAGTTCCCAAAAACGCAAGGTTGTCTTAATATTTTGTAATAAAAAGGCAATTTACTCTTTTTATTTAACTTTATAAATATAAGGGAAAAAGTTAAGTAAGGAATTATTATGGGACTTGGCGGTAAAACTATAACATTGGGAGTTACTGGTTTAATGGTATTGCCTGAAGTTGAGAAACTTTCAAAGGCATCAAAGCAGGGAAAACTGGGAAAACAGATACTTGCCTCTGTTCTTAACGTAGGCAAGTGGGGTGCTATTCCCGCAGTGCTTGCTCTTGCTAATCCCGTTACGGTTCTTCCGTGTGTTTTAGCAGGTTTGGCAGGTTTTGTCCTGCCGGAGCTCATTCCCGATATAGATGTCACGGAAGAAAAGGGTCAGGGATTATCAAAGTTAGCGTAGTCTTTTTTATCTTCTTCAACCCATACGAGCGTAATTGATAAAGGGATGGCTTCAAAAGGGTTTGAGGCGGCTTTATCATACTTATTTATTTTTCTGTTCAATAATTTAAAAAAACTTTTTACTTTCATACTTATATAGTTACATTGAAAGTAAAACGGTAAATCGCCGTAAAAGGTTAATTACCGTTTTTTATATCAGACTCTCGGACTAGTACCTGCGAATTAATTTAAAACCAGTTGCACAGGTTTTCTCTGCAAAGGTCCTCTTCCAGGTCCTTTATAATATTCGTTCTGGTCATTTCGTATGTGACAGGAGTTATGGATATTTTGTTGTTTCTTACGGCAGCAATATCAGTAGACGCATCTTCCGGCTCGTTAATAAGCTCTCCTGCCATCCAGTAGTATACCTTACCTCTCGGATCAATTCTTTTTTCATACGCGTCGGTAAACATTCTGCTTCCAAGCTCTGTTGCCGCTACGCCGCCGATATCCTCTTTTTCAAGTCCCGGCACATTTATATTCAAAATTGTTTTGTTCGGGAATTTTTCAAGACTTATTTTATTCAACAGATCAGCGATAAATTCTGCTGCGACTTTGAATGCTTCATAATCTGTTTTCATACTCGCAAGAGAGGTTGCAATACTGGGGTATCCCATCATAGCACCTTCCATCGCACAGCTTACGGTTCCTGAGTAGAGAATATCCGCCCCCAAATTTGGTCCGTGATTAATACCTGAAATAACTAAATCGGGCAATTCTTCTTTCGATAATATTGCATTTATGGCAAGTTTTACACAGTCTCCCGGGGTGCCTGTTGTCATCCAACAACGTTTTGCCCCGTATTGGGGTTCCAACTCCTCAACTCTTAGGGGGGTGTGAAGTGTGAGAGAATGACCTGCTGCACTTCTTTCTCTGTCAGGGGCGACCACATACACATCATGGCAAGGAGAAAGAGCCTCAATAAGGGCATGTATACCGTTTGCCAAAATTCCGTCATCATTTGAAACAAGTATTTTCATTAAAAACTCCTCTCTGTATATTTAAAACTATTATATCATTATTATTTTTTAAGAAAATGCCTTATAATGTAAAAATAGTCATTTACCCCCTTTTTAACCATGCGGACCAATCAGGCGTAATACCTACAAACTTCATTTACCCCCTTTTCAACCATGCGGACTAATCGGGCGTAATACCTACAAACTTCATTTACCCCCTTTTCAACCATGCGGACCAATCAGGCGTAATACCTACAAACTTCATTTACCCCCTTTCCTTCGCAATAAAAGAGAAAGAAAATGACATATTAAATAATAAAACTTTTTTAAAATATTTGTTCATTTTCTCTTCTTTTTTAGGCAAGAAAAGAAGAGAAAATAGAACCAAAAGAGAAGAAAAACTGCCGTTGTTTCCGACATTTTCGCTAATGCTCAAATGTATTTAATTTTGGGCATACGACCAATCACTTACGCACGCTATGGTTCGCTAAAGCTCACACGCGTGCGGCTTAGATTAAGAATAATGTGTAATTGTTCTATTTTAAAATTAATGTTATTTAAGAATGAATGTAAGGGGTAAATGGGGGTAAATGTAACAAGAAGCATCTTCTCTATCTTATCGTCATTCAGAAGGAGTAAAGCGACTGATGAATCTCTTGAATGTTAACTTCTTATTCACTTAATCACTCCGTCACTTAGTCACTTTTTTAATGCGGGTTTCACCCGCCCTATGGTTCTAATCTTTGAATGCCCTTTAATCTTCTCCGGGTGAGCACAGCTATACTTTGCCGCAGCAATTTTTAAACTTCTTACCGCTGCCGCATGGACAAGGCTCATTTCTTCCTACCTTTTCCGAAACCGTATGAACTTGCGGTTTTGGTGCGGAAATATAATCGAATATTTCCGAAAAAGCATTTGAACAGAACAATACAGTTGCCGAAGAATAAATTCTGTTTTTCAAAAAATCCGATTTATAAGTCTTAATCAATTCCTCAAACGTATAGTTTGTACCCATAATCTCATTTATTACCTGCATAAAATTGGAATACTGAGTTGACACTCTTTCCAATATGGTATTCGGAATAGAGTCATTTGTCAGGAAATATTCCACACAGGCTTTTGCACCCTCAACCTCGTCTTTATTCTCAAAAATTTTACAAAAAGTTTTGTAAAAAGGAATTGCATAAAGTCCGTTTTTTTCATCAAATATTACCGCAACATCGTAAGTTTCATTATGTGATGAAAATCCGCCCATGGAATTTTCAAGAAAATTACTGTAATTATTGTCTAATTCTTTTACGTGAAAGAACCTATATGTTTCGATATCGCAGCCCTTATCCGATAAATCAACCTCTTCTCCTTCATTAAAAGCCCCGATTATATCATCTGCATGTTTATTCGTTGTGAGGATAATATCGGTATTAAAAGCCTTGATAAATTTCGCATACATTTCACTTATCGTATTTTTAATTTCTTCTTCTTTTTCAGGATTATCGTAATACAGCATTCTCGGGTTATGTACAAGCTTCATAACCGCGTATCTATAAGCTTCCTCTTTTTGCGAATGAGACAAAACATTTGAAATCTCTATTATATAATACTCTCCGTCCAATTCAAAAATACGTCCCACAATAAATTGTCCGGCATAAATTCCCCTAAAATTTGTCATCTTTGTGAGTGAAAGTACTTTATAAGTCTTTTCATTGATAAGATTATAGAGCTCAAACCCGTTTTTCAGGATTTTTTTTATTTCAAAAACAGAAGCCTGAGCATTAATAAGACTTGTTATAATTTCTTTTTTTCCACACTCCTCTTCTAACATTTCAAGTATAGACTTATCGCCGATTCTGCGTTCAAAAATATACGGCAAAAATATTTTCTCCATTCGCTCAAGAGAAATATTTCCCGCCCCAATGGTAGCCAAATACTCGTCAAAATCCGCCTTAACCGTTTCATTTTTCTGAGTAAAATCAAAAATTTCCTTAACTGCTTCATTGATTTCGTTAATTTTTTCAATAACTGTCATTGCTTTCTCCTCACATAATAAGGATATCGTAAGCACGGTAATTTAGCAATAATACAACAGGATAAGTAAACCACGACAAAACATCCGCATCGACACTTTGTGGTGTCTTAACTAAAACCACTTATCTGCCAAACACCGGCGGCGGTTGAATATACAAGGGTTTCAGCTTCCTCCAGTCGGTCTCCTGTTTGGTTAATGCTAACTTTGCAAGCACTTCTCCAATCGGGTAATTTTCCTGCAAATAAGAAACCGCCTTCCCCTTCTCAAATCTTGGAAGCAAACTGTCATCGGTAATCACATTTCTGCCACCTATAATCTCATCAACTTTATCAAGTTCAACAGCACCGAGAATCTTCCCGTCATATACATAAGCCTTGTTTTTTCTGGCATCGAGCACAACAGGACACTTTCCGATTTCGGCAAGAATTTCCAACGACGAAACTCCGACAGCCTTAATATTCTCCCCTTTTATATTCATCCCCTGTTGGGCAAAAACTCTTGCAACAGTAGTACAGGCTCTTATTCCGGTAAAACTTCCCGGTCCTATATCCACTGCTATCATATCAATATCTTTTGGTTCCAATTCCGCAGATTTCAGGACATTGGAAATAGTAGATATCAAATATGCGGAATGATAATTTTGCCCGTCGGATAAAATGGTTTCACTCCTTATAATCTTGTCATCCTCCGCCAGAACAACGTATGTTTTATCAAGACAAGTATCAAACGCAAGTATTTTCAATTTTTAATCCCTCTATAATCTCATCTCTGCCATACGACGTGAACTCATAAATTCTACTGTCATCGTCGTCATAAGTTACATTTATTTCAATTCTGTTAAACGGAATTTCTCCCTGTGAAAATTCCGCCCACTCAACAAATGTTATTTTTCTGCCTTCCGAATATTCCCTGAGTTCATCCGTAATCGTCTTTATCCCTGCATGTTCAAGTCTGTACAAATCAAAATGATAAATAGGAATTGAAGCACTGTGGTATTCGTTCAATATCACAAAGCTCGGGCTCGTCACTTTTTCTTTAACCCCGAGAGCCTCTGCGACAAGCTTGACAAAAGCAGTTTTACCTGCTCCAATCTCTCCGAACAGATTCACAAAACATCCTCTGTCTTTAATCAAATTTGCAAATTTATAAGCAAGAGCTCTTGTACCTTCCAATGTTACGCATTTTTGCTTATACATACTCTGTTCCTTCCGCTTTCTTTAGCTTCATAGAGAGCTTTATCCGCTCTTTCAAAAAGTTCTTCACCCGTTTCTTTTGTATCAAACTCCGCCAGTCCCATGCTTATTGTTACATTTATAGTTTTTTTGTCAATAGGAATTTCCGTATTTTCAACGGCTTTTCTCAAACGTTCGCCTACTATTTTTGCCTCTGAAATATGAGTATACGGTAAAAGCACTGCAAACTCTTCCCCGCCGTATCTTGAAGGAATATCGGATTCCCTGAGATGCTCTTTTATAATCAATGCCACAGTTCGCAAAACCGCATCCCCGCTTGCATGCCCGTAAGTATCATTAACTTTCTTAAAAAAGTCTATATCAATCATCATTGCACAGAGCGGGTTATTTTGACGCTTGGTCGTTGCAATCTCCTGCTTAAGCCGAACTTCAAATTGCCGCCTGTTATTCAAATTCGTAAGAGCGTCAAGAGTAGCATATTGCAAGACCTTTGAATACACTTTTGCACGATTAATTGTTATTGCAGACTGTCTTGTAAGCTGCTCCAGATAGCTTATATCACGTTTAGAAAGCTTATCCAGCGTGCTCCTTGCAACAATGCAGCCCGTGATTTCACCCTCTTCCGACATAAGCGGAAAAGCACCTATCTTATCCTCATTTGTGAGTACATAAGTTGTTTCAGGCGTCAGTTGTTTCAAAGCCTCATAAATTCTTTCATCTTTGCAGGCCTTGGGCCAAACGAGTTTAAGCTCTCCTTCCTGCCGCAAAAAGACATAAATTAAATGGTCAGATATAAACCTGTCAAGCATTTCGCCGATTAAAGGCACAATATAATTCAGTTCGTACTGTGTTTCTATAATTTTAGCTATGTTTTTCATTGAGTCATGAAACTCTACGTTAATTTTGGACTGTTCACTCAGAACAATATTTTCGAGCTTCAAAGAAACTTGAGAAGCAAATATTTTCATAAGAAACAAAAATTTCATATCAACCGAGGTATTATTCTCAAATTTCAAATCAATAAGCCCAAAAATTTTCCCCTCTTTTACAATAGGCATAACCAGAGAATTTATGTTGAAACTTATTTCTCCGACAACAGGCGGAAGCTTGTAAGCTTTAGAATTAATTACAAAATCATGTTCCTGAACTTCTTCATAGCACTGATATAAAGCATCCGAATCCTCAATGACGCTCCAATTGTCGGCACAATTTCTGATTGTATTTGTAGTACTGTCGAAAACATACAAACCCAAATCCCTAAGCCCGACATAACCGCCAAGTATGGCATTCAGTTCTTTTACCATATCGGAAGTAGTCAAATTTCCGCTTAATAATTCCGCAGTTTTTACTAGAAAGTTGAGTTCTCTGTTTTCCATTAATATTCTTCTTCCTCTTTAAAATATTCAAATCCTGCACAGGTCTTGAAATTCCGTAGAATAGCTTTATCAAACTCTTCATCCGGTACAATCTTACCGTTTACGTAGGTATAGCTTACACTTCCCGAAGGTTCGTCCGTAAGTTTGTTTGTAAAATACTCATCACTTGTAATAAATTTGCGGGAAACATCATTTAACAGATTAAAAATATACGCAGACTGTAATCCTGATTCGTCCGGGGTTTCAAGAATAAGCATTGCCGCTTTTTGTAATTCATCAATCGAGTCTCTGTATCGGTTTAAATGACGTAAGAGGACGGCAAGGTTATAATGGGCCTCGTACCTCATAGGTTCAAGTTCAATCGCCTTACAATAATCCAACCCTGCCTCTCTGTATTCTCCGCGAAGATGATGTGCAACAGCCTTGTTATAGTAAATATCATAATTTTTCTTTAATATCTTGAGAGCACTTTCATACGCTTCCACAGCCTCACCAAGATATTTATACGCAAGATATTTTTTATCCAAAGGTAAATACATTGCCTTTTGTTTGTACGCTACGCCTTTGTTATAATAAGCAATTCCCCTGTTTCCTCTGACACTTTTTATATTGCTATATACATAAGGTATCCACAATTTTAGGAGACGAATCCTCGTGATTTCGTCAAATTGTTCTATCGCTTCATCAAAAAAACCTAAATCCTCGGAATAAATAATCCCGAGGTTCATACGTGCCATTACAAACTTCGGATTATGCTTAATTGCATTTTCGTAAGCATCAACTGCCGAATAGTAATCCTCATAGACCGCGTAAATATTCCCGAGATTAAACCAAGCCTCATAATGTTCGGGATAAAGTTCCAAACCCTTCTGGTAAAATTCAAGAGTCTTTGCCATATTATCCTGTGCGTATGCCTGGTCACCCTTGTAAATATAATACATTCCTTTTGCTTTAGAAACCTGCTTTTCTATCCACCCCCAGAAAAAGAATGCAAGAAGTGCCAGTACACATATAAAAATAACAAGTGTTACTTTGGAAAATAATTTTCTGAAAAAACGTTTCATACCGTTAAATTATAACATAAAACATCGGGAAAAATCATTAAAAACTATGTACACAGTCAATATTTCCTTTTGATTATAACCTGTACATTTACCTTAAAATATGCTAAAATAGCTCTATGTTCACGGGTATTATAGAAGAAGTCGGGAAAATTCAATCTATCACAGAGAGAAAAGCGGTTATTGAGTGCAATCTGGTCTTAAATAGTTCTAAAATCGGTGACAGCATTGCCGTAAACGGGGTCTGCCTTACACTGACCGATATAACGTCAAACGGATTTAGTGCGGATATCTCCCCTGAAACATACAGGGTAACGGCACTAAACAAACTGAAAACAGGTTCCGCAGTCAATCTTGAACGTGCATTACCCGTAGATGGACGGCTCGGCGGACACATTGTCCTCGGTCATGTTGACGGAACAGCAAAAGTTAAAAACATAACCTCTACAAAAGAGTTTTATATTTTCCAAATCGAACTGAATGACAACGAATCAAACTACGCAGTACGAAAAGGCTCAATCGCCGTTAACGGCATAAGCCTTACAATTGCAGACGTAACGGATAAATTGGTAACCCTTGCAATAATTCCGCATACATACGAAAATACGGCTCTTAAAATACTGCGAGAAGGTGATTTTGTAAACATTGAAGCGGATATTTTAGCTAAATATGTTGAAAAATTTTTATCAACGAGTGATAATAGGTCAGGAATAAATCTTGATTTTCTACAGAGGAATGGTTTTTGCTAATATGACAAATCAATTTAATACAATAGAAGAAGCTATAGAAGATTTTAAACTCGGCAAACCCATTATCGTTGCGGATGATGAGGACAGAGAAAACGAAGGAGACCTTATTTGCTCTGCCCAATTTGTTACACCCGAACTCGTGAACTTTATAACAAAAGAATGCCGCGGTATCGTTTGCCTTGCCATCTCTCAGGAAATAGCCAATCAGCTTGACCTTCCTCAAATGGTCGAAAAAAACACCGAAAGCATGCAAACGGCTTTTTCTTTAAGTATTGATGCACATCCGAAGTACGGTGTCACAACAGGAGTCTCAGCTTTTGACAGAGCAAAAACCATAGAGGTTGCTATTGCACCTGACGCCCAGCCTTCCGACCTCCGCCGTCCGGGGCATTTGTTCCCTTGTGTTGCAAGAAAAGGCGGCGTACTTAAAAGATGCGGTCACACCGAAGCGGTAGTTGATTTAGCCCGAATATGCGGACACAGAGAAGCAGGAATTATGTGCGAAATCATGAAAGATAACGGAGAAATGGCCCGCAGAGATGATTTACACGAATTTGCACAAAAACACGGGTTAAAATTTATAACTGTTGCGGATTTAATAGCCTACAGGCTTAAGCGGGAAAGTACAGTAAAACGCGAAATAGAAGTTTTCTTGCCGACAAGCTTCGGAGATTTTAATATAATAGGCTACACGGATACAATAACAGGCTGCGAGCATGTCGCACTGGTCAAAGACGATGGCTCAGACAAGATACCTCTTATCAGAGTTCACAGTGAGTGTCTTACCGGGGATATTTTCCACAGCTTAAAATGTGATTGTAATTGGCAGCTCCATAATGCATTACACATGATAAACGAATACGGTAAAGGAGCACTGATATACATTAGAGACCATGAAGGCAGAGGAATCGGTTTAATTAATAAACTTAAGACATATAAATTACAGGAAGAAGGACAAGATACGGTTGAAGCAAATGTCAGCCTCGGGTTTGCACCGGATTTGCGTAATTATGGTGTCGGAGCACAAATTATACTCGATTTGGGGTTCAATAATTTTAACCTGATTACAAACAATCCTAAAAAAATTGTCGGACTTAAAGGATACGGGTTGACAATTCATGAAAATATAAACCTGAAATCCGAGGTCAATAAATATAACGAACGGTATATTAATACCAAAAGAGAAAAAATGCATCACTTAATGTAGAAATAAAGGAAGTTTTATGGCAGAAACAGCGTATAGTGTGGAATTATTAAGCGGGAACTCATCCAAAATCTTTGCGGGTGTGTACAATGACTTTAAAGCAAAAGCAGTAGAAGAATATAAGTTTGAACTTGAACCGCTTTCGTACGAAGAATTTATAGAAGCCGTAGAAAAAGACTATATGCAATGCCTTATACTGAAAGAAAACGAAATTCCTACCGCATTTCTTGTTTACACAACTTCCATATCCGAATCTATAGAATTAAACCTTATACACTGTCTCGGCTCGGAAGATGAAGCGGTAAAAATTAAACTTTTAATAGAAAAGTTTCTTGAACTTACGGAATCCGAACGTCAAAATAAAGTTGTATCATACCCCATGCTCGGACACCAATCCGTTTTTACCGCAGAATTATCAAGATTTGGATTTAAGTTTATCGGTCTTGCCGTTTTAAGATTTATGATGGGCAATGCATCCTCCGAAAGAATTTTGGAAAATATGAAACTCTCTGAAAAACCCGAAGAGTACAAGATTGTAGGATATTCTGATTTGTACAGAGACGATGCCATAAGGATTATACACGAATCTTTCAGAGACACACAAGATGCGGTTTATGATACGCGATTTAAATCAATGGAAGGTACTACGGATATTATAAATAAAATTACGGAGAGCATATATGGAGAGTTTTTACCTGAAGTAACATCCGTTCTGTTGTATAATGATTCTCCCGTAGGCTTTGCCTTTGCAAACGTAACCGGCGGCAAAATAGCCAATCTTCCTCTGGTTGCAATTGAAAAAGAGCATCGCGGAAAGGGTTTTTCGGCTCATTTGTTAAATCGCTCAATTAAAACAATAGTAGATTGGACAAAACTCGGTAAGAGAGTTTTCAGTGAAATAAACGTAACAACCGAGACTAACAATTACAAAGCTTTAAAAATGTATAGAAAAATAGGATTTAGAGAGGATTTCTGCTACCCTCAGGCATATATGCTGCAGAAAAAGAAAAAATAAAATAAGAAAGGAGAAGTATGAAACTATCTGGAAAAATTTTAGCAGCTCTTAGTGTTGCTTGTGTCACATCCTGTGTTGCAATGGCAGGAGAACCTGCTGACGTTCAAGCTTACGCTCACCCGACATTGTTTGGCTCTCAAGGGCATTCACTTGTTACGGCAGAAAATGACGTAATCATCGGCGGCAAAGTTTACAAACCTTGCCATGTTAAAACGATTGAAGGAAAACAAAACGTTATAGTAGAACGTTTTGCAAAAAAAATGCTTGATGATATGAAAGGCAAAATGGACTCAAGAAGAGCAGGTTTATTCAATCCGAAAATGCCTGTACTGCGTTCAGAATTAGCTTATATCATTGCGGACGGCTTGAATTTAAAAGATGTAAAAGCTAACAGTTATACAGATGTTGCAGCTGATTACTGGGCTAAAGACCAGATTGACAGAGCTTTGACGGCAGACGTAATGATTGGCTACCCCGACTCTACGTTCAAACCCGACCAACCGATTACAAAAGCAGAAGTATTTGCAACTTTTGCAACAATGATGAATTTACAGGCTGACAGCAAAGCTCCGATATTTGAAGGACAAAGCGTAAAATACGTTCCTTCTTGGGCTTATGCAGCTTCAAATGAAGTAATCGCATCAGGTATATTAAACAAGCTTCCTGACAAAGACAAAGTTGTTAATGATGAATATTTGTCAAAAGAGCAAGTCGCATATATGCTTGGTGCAATGAAAGCAGGATTTAATATTGATACATCAAACGGTGCAGTAAATTGTGCTACAAAATACGAACCGATGACTATCAAGATTAAATTAAGCGAAAGAATCAGTGCAAGAACTTCTAACGTAGGCGATACATTTACTGCAAAAACAACTGAAGATGTAACGGTAGGTGGAGTTTGCTACCCTGCAGGTTCAACAGTTAAAGGTGTTGTATCAGGTATTTCAAGACCCGGAGTAAAAAATCCAGGTTATGTGGAAGTTCAATTCAAGAGCCTGTCAAACGGTGATAACTGTGTAGAATTTCCGAAGAAACTTTCTTGTGCGGAAGTTAACGTAACCAAGAATCCTAACATTGTTTCAAGAGTTCTCGGTGCACCGTTCTCAATGGCAGGAAGAATCGTCGGTGTTGCAGGAAGAACTGTATCATCAGGAGTTGAAGTTATAGCAAACGGCGTGGAAGAATACGGCGACAACTGGTCTGACGCATTCTGCGATACAGCATCTCTTCATCCGCTAAAAGGTTTGAAGAGCGTAGGAAGCAGCTTTATCACAGTAGGTAAAGGTGTTTACAATGTAACTAAACTGGTTGCAAGTGGTGTATTTGGTGTATGCTACGAATTTGTTGACGAAGCTAAATACATATTTGTACCTAACACTACTAACGATTCAAGCTTGAATCCTGATGAAGAATTGACCATTCTTTATTAAGAAAAACTCAAAAAGAATATCCCCGTCACTATTGGTTGGCGGGGATATTTTGTTACAAAACTTAATAAAAGCTTTAAAAAAAGGCAATTTTTTTTCTTTAGTTGACTTTATATATATACAAGATATCAAAAGTCATTACAATGTAAAGGAGAAATATATGGCAAGAGTACTAATTTCAATGCCCGAAGAATTTTTGGACAGAATTGACAAAGTAGCAGAAGGAGAAAACAGAACTCGTTCCGAATTAATCAGAGAAGCTTTAAGAAGTTATATGTACAAAAGCAGGGTCAAAACAAGTACAATGGCTGTAAAAAATGCAGCAATTCTTGAGGCATTATTGGATTAGTGCCGATTGAGAAGCGGAAAAGGAAAAAGGAATTATTGGGAAAAAATTAAAAACCTCCATCTTTTAAGGAGGTTTTTTATTATGCAAAACTTAAATATTTTCAAAAGAATCAATAACAATATCTACAATGGCGGTTCCGTCATGTTTTATGGCTTTCTCTAGTGCGGGAATTAATTCGTCTTTCGTTTTGACACTTATTGCAAATAAGTCATAGGCTTCGGCAATTTTTGTAAAATCGGGATTAATCATCTCTACCTGATATCTGTTTTTGTAGATTTTCTCCTGGAGCTGCCTTACCATGCCAAGGTAGCCGTTATTCATAATTATAATTTTTATCGGAATGTTGTGTTCTCTGCAAGTTGCAAGTTCTTGCAGGTTCATTTGAAACGAGCCGTCACCCGTAATATTTATAACCAGATTATCATGATTTGCGATATAAGCTCCTATTGCAGCGGGCAGACCAAAACCCATGGTTCCGAGCCCGCCTGAGGTTATAAATTTACGTGGCTTGTTAAAATTAAAAAATTGTGCCGTCAGCATTTGGTGTTGACCGACATCCGTAACCACGGTCGGTTCATAATATTTTGTATATTCTGAGAGTGTTTCCAAAACATAAGAGGAATGCAGAGTGGTATTTGAAGCATACTCCGGCAAAACCGTTTCATCTTTTAATGCATCCGCCCTAACGAGCCATTTTTCTTTCGGTTCAAAAAATGTATTTTCATCTATATATTTCGATAAGAATTCTTTAATATCAGCCTGAATCACAAGTTCTGCATTAAGAGGACAGGGTTCTAAATTAATACTTACGATTTTAGCATTTTTAGCAAAATTGTTTCCGTTGCAGACTGAACGGTTTGAAAAACTTACGCCCAGAGCTATAAGTAAATCACATTCATCAAGAGCCGAATTTGCGGGCAGAGTCCCGTTAAGTCCAATCATTCCGAGGTAAAAATTATTCTCTGAGGGATAAATTCCAATACCCATTAATGTTGAGACAACAGGACATTGCAGACGAGAGACAAATTTTTCGACCTCATAACTTGCGTTAACACATCCGCCTCCAACCAATATTAAAGGAGTTTGTGCGGAAGAAATAAGTTTATTCAGGTTTGAAAAATCATACGTATTAAGAAGTTTATCTTCTTTTTGTTTATTAAGGGAGTTTTTCTTTTGTTCATATTCGGTTTCTAAAAGATTACGCGGAAGTGCAATCACAACCGGCCCTTTTTTACCTGTCTCCGCAATTTCAAAAGCTTTTTCAATAACATTCGCAATGTCATCATTTTCAGACAGTTTATAGCACTCCTTTGTGCAAGAATGCACAAGCGATATAATATCAACCTGCTGAAAGACTTTCCCTTGAGTATTTGCCGCAGAAACGTCGCCTGCAAGGATTACAAGCGGTGTAGAATCAGCGTATGCATTAGCAATTCCCGTTATTGTATTTGTAAACCCCGGACCTGAGGTTACAAGTACAACTCCTGTTTTTCCGCTAACGCGTGCATAACCCTCCGCAGCATGGACAGCAGCCTGTTCATGACGGACGAGATAGTGTTGTATGGATTTGGTTTTGGACAACTCGTTGTAAATGCTAAGAACTGCAGCTCCGGGGTAACCAAAAACACTGTCGACTCCGAGTTTTGTGAGTGTATCTACCAAAACTGCAGCTGATGTCTTGGTTTTGTTTGGACTGATAAGATTTGTCATAGCACTGCTATTATACACCAAACGGGCAAGTGCGTAAACATAGTTTCAGATATTAACTTCCAAAACAAAAACTTGATTTATCAATATGTTTACTGTAATATAGGTCTGCATTCCATGCGGAATACAGCAGGTATTTGTTTGAAAATTTAATACTTAGATGCAGTACAGCTTGAATGTGCCGAGAAAAAAGTGACGAAATGTCACATTTTTCGAGAGGTAGCACCGTAGGTGGGCTACCACATTTGAAAACTTAATATCGGGATGTAGCGCAGCTTGGTAGCGCACCTCGCTTGGGACGAGGGGGTCGCACGTTCAAATCGTGTCATCCCGACCATTTTAAAATAAAGGCTTTAGAGATTTTCTGAAGCCTTTATTTTTAGGCTATTTTAAACGGTTAAATAGCTATTATTCCAAATAAAATAAATAAAAAAGACAAATTTTACCATTAATATTAAGATTTATTAAGAAGACGTTTTTATTGATATTACTTCATTACAGCCATTTTAAGAATCTTTTTATCGATTTATTAGTCAATTTTGTAAAAAATTTTGTTTTATACATGATAGAAGTGTCAATGTAGGAGTTCGTATGACAAAAGTAGATTCAATAGGAAACAACACAATCATTCCAAAGGCGAATGCAGTAAATTTTAAATCGGTAAGTGCATCTCCGCAACGGACGGAGTTCGATACTTTTGTAAGACAGCAGGAAAAAGAACAAAAAAATGCTAAACGGAAACAAAATTTGATGTATGGACTACAGGCAGGTGCGATGTTAGCAATTATTGCAAGCGTTGTTGCCGCATTTAAAATGGGTGGCGGAATGGGTAAGAAAACCAGTGAACTGAAAGAAATCTGGTCTGACCTTGGAAAATCCGCTAAGGTCGATGAGTTGGCACTGCCCGAAAGTTTAAATAAATTTATTACTAAGTTTAAAAACAGTGTTGAAAATCCGAAGGCTCTGAAAGAAAGAGGCGGGAAACCCGTTAAATCTGTTTTATTATACGGACCTCCCGGAACAGGTAAAACAACTTTTGCAAAGGCTTTGGCTAGAGAATTCCCTGAATCAAAATTTGCTGCTCTTGATGTAACCAGTTTGGGTTCGGAATATCAAAGCGTAAGCGAACGTAACCTGAATAAGGCAGTAGATATGATATGTAAAGAAGCAGACAGTAACCCGAACAAAAAATTCTTTGTTTTTGTGGATGAAATTGATTCTGTTATGATGGTGGATAACAGCTTGAGTGCAAAACACTCAAATGATATGTTAAACGAGTTCAAAAAATGTTTTACCGAAAAACTCGGAAAACGTGATAATATTATCACTATTGGTGCTACGAATTTACCTATTAATGTGGAAAAAGGAGTTACACTAGGCGGCAAAAAACTGGACAGACCTATGTTGGACAGATTTAGCGAGAAAATTCTTGTTGATTTGCCGACGAAAGAACAAATTGCAAATTCAATAAAATATCATTACAAAGACAGTCCGTTAGTTAGCGAAGCCTTAAAAACGGACAGTAAAGAACTGAAACTTTTGTCTGAATTCCTTGCAAAGACAGAACATAACGTGTCATTCAGGACATTGGATTCTATCTATGATGCTGCGGCATCATCTGTCAAAGGCGACAATGCAAAAGTTGAATTGGTTGACATCCTTAACACTATTAAAAACAAACAACATGAACTTAATTTTACAGATGCCGATTTTGGTAAATTGTTAAAAGATTTAGGGAAAATATAAAGAATTGTAACAAATAAGGCAATTTTTTCAGTATACTTGTTTTATATTAACTAACCGGGAGGTTTGTGTGGTAAATCAAATAAATAACAATATAAGATTTAAAGCGGATACGGCAGCCGTGAGTTATAACAACCGTTATACACCGCCGATGCCTGCCGATAATAATATGGATGATGTATTTATGCTTCAAGCTATGGAGCAACAAAAGGCTACAAAGAAGGCACAAAATAAAGAACGTTGGTATAAAACGGGTGTTACGGCTCAGGTAGTGCTTGCAGCTTCCTTTGCCGTAATGGCAATTGCAACTGTTCTCGGTCTGAAAAAAGGCGGGGCAAACGGGGCTTCTAAAAATATAAAATTGGTCTGGGAAGATATTTCCAAGAAAACCAATTTCCCGAATTTGACAGATGATTGTGTAAACCCTAAGGTTAGGGAGTTTATTCAAAAAATGAAAAAAAGGGGTGATGTTAGCAAAGCGGTATTGGACTATACCGGGATGAAAAACCCCGAGCAGTGTATTCTTATGTACGGTCCGTCCGGTACAGGTAAAACATTCAGCGGGCAGATTCTTGCCAAAGAAATAGGTGCAGAATATACAAAAGTCCAGTTTGCGGATGTTTCTTCTCCCTATATAGGTCAGACTTCCGTTGAAATTCAAAATGTGTTTAAGCAGCTTAAAGCAACGGCGACAAAAAATCCAAACAAAAAATACGTTGTATCATTTGACGAAATAGATGCTCTGTTGGTTCCCCGTGAAAAATGCGGTGCCAATAACTTACACCTTGCGGAAAACAGGACAGCTTTTCTTAACGGTTTGGATTTAATCAAAGATTGTTCAAATCTTAAGATTATCGGCACAACAAACGTTAATCCGTCCTCAGGTAATTTAGATAAGGCCTCTTTAAGCAGGTTTAAAAATATGATAGAAATTGACCTGCCAAATACAACAGAGCTTGAAGCCGCACTTAAATTCCAATTGCGGGATTTAAAAGCAGTAAATGAGTATAAATTCTTCGAAAACAATAAATCTAAAGTTCAAAGTTTTGTGAAAGAATTACATAAACGCAAATATTCACAACGTGACGTAGAAGATATTGCAAAGAAAGCAGTCGATGACTTTGGTCTTACTATTAGTGAAAAATCCGCAAATCCGACAGCAGAAAAATTTGATATTAAATATCTTGAAAATGCAATGAAATCAAAAGGCTTAACTACAGGTGCCATAAGCGATGAAGTTGTTCCAGCCTGGTCCAAGATTCAGGAGCCTACAGAGAAAATGCCTCTGTTTTTAAAAATGCAACTAAAAGGCATGAATTTTTGGCAGAAACTGAAAGCAGTATTCGGAAGCTAACGGAAGGTTCCATACTACGTTTGCTTGTTTGAACCCGTTTCATCAATTCAATGTACAGAATTTAAAAATATAATGCTAAAGTCGGAGAGATTATACTTTTCTTTTGATTTTGTCGCCGATTCTCTTACACCTGATCTTATCAATCTCTTCCAAAATTTTTCCTACGGGAATTTCCCAAGCCCCTGAGGTCGGGCATTGGAAAGGCTTTATACTTTTATACCACGCAATATCCTCTCCCTCGGTTTTAAACCAACGCCACTCCACAATCCTGTTGAAGATTCCGAACGTCTTAATCCCTAAAGCTCCCGCAAGATTCATTACACCGTTATCGGTTGTTACCATCAAATCCATACAATTCATTGCACAAGCAGTGTCTTCCCAATTTTTGAAAGTTTTTCCGAGCCTTATAAGTTGTGCATCCGAAGGCACCATATCCATTTGGCGAGTTAAGTCGTCAACCTGAAAACTGTATACTTCGACATCGGGAAGCCGCATAAGAGGGTACAAGTAGCTTAGAGGTATATCCCTGTCAGTTTCTTTGCTTGCCAATGTCCCTTCATATGCTATACCGATTTTTATTTTTTCATTATCATTAATATGTGCTTTCCTGTATGCGTTAATCTTGCTTTTGGGCACTTTTAGATATCCGCCCGCCTTAGGTATTGAATCCGCCTGAGTTTCACAGACAATAGGCAAATCCATCATCGGTATCCAATAGTCATAATTTATTTTTGATATTTCATCTTCCGTATATATGTTTACCCCGAGTTTTGAATCATTAAAAAGCTCAACAAGTTGTTTTTGGACAACAAGAGAAACTTCTTTGCATCGTTTTTTTAAATCATCAAGGAAACGAACGAACATTATTGAATCACCAAATCCCTGTTCAAAGTGTACAAGAATATGTTTGTCTTTAATATCTACTTTCATATTCCACTTTTTCTTTTTTGTCGAGAATAACGGCGGAAACGATACATTCTTTAAGTCCTCTTTTTGGAACCTGTGCTGAAGGAATTTGAAACCTTCCGAAAATCTTTTGTGGCGAACCAAATATGCCCCGTACGCGTGTAAATCCGAATGTGTGGGATTGAGATACATAAGTTTTGAATAGAACTCGTCCGCTTTCTGTATCTCGTCAAACTTGCCGTATACATAAGCCAGGTTTTTAACAACAATTCTGTTATTTGGTGCAAGTTCAAATGCACGTGTCAAATAACCGATTTGTTTGTCCTTAAATTTATCCTGATAGCAGGTTGAATACAGGTGCCCGAGCATGTTATAAATTGAATAATTATTTCTGTTTCTCTCAAGGGCTTTTTCGTAATACTCGATTGCCTTTTTATTGTCCTTAATATCAGTATATGTAAGATCTGCAAGATATACATATACGTCCTCTTTGTCGGGTGAAATTTCTTCAAATCTTTTTAAAAATTTAATGGCTAAATCGGCGTTACCTATTGATTTCATACATAATCCGATATTTTTGTATACATTTATCGGAAACCCGGAAAATTTCATTATATCGCGATACTGCTCGATTGCCTCAATGTATTTCTTATCCAACGACATCTTTTGAGCGTATTGCATGGCATAATTCATATATTGATTAACTACTTTATTTCTTTCGGTTTCGTCATATATAGTTGGAATAACACTTCGAAAAATTTCTAATCCTCTTTCAAAGTTGTTATTTTTACAATAATACTCACCCATTGCAACGTCCAAAGACACAATCAAATCTTTAGAATTATCCATCGGGATTTCTTTTTTTACGACCAGCCGTTTTGAAACCTGCATTTTTCCTCTCTCCAAATAATGTCTTAAGAGAATAATAACATATTATTTTACTTTTTTGAACCAAAGTTACTTAAAATGGGTTATTTGGACTATTCAAAGTTTCAGTATAATTCCCCGTTTTTTTGTAAAAATTTATTAAAAAACGCAATAAATTGGGCAATTTTAAATCGGCAGATAACTTTATATATATAAGTCCGTTAGTGTAGGAGTGTTTGTATTGACAGGAATTAACCCCATACTTTATTATAACGAGCAGAAAAAGTTCCCCCAAATTTGGCGGGACTACCAAGCTGAGGTGAATGCTTTAGGCAGACTTAATACCCAACCGCAAAAAGATTCTCCAAAAGAAGAAACCGACAGCATAAGCTCGATTTTCGATATTATTCCTACCTTCAGGCGAATTGAAAACGTTCCAGGAAAAGTTGAACACTCAGATTACATTCCCGCGATGGGATTAGTCTCCCTTGCACTCCTAAACGCACCCGAAGATTGGCGTGATACAAAGTCCGCTTACGCACAAATAAAAGCAAAAATGAGCGGAAATCCATTTACCCCCGCGTATGATTACAAAACCGCACAACACCCCTTCTCGTTCTTTAGAGGAACTCTGCTGCACAAGTTTGTAAACCCTAAAACAAGCCCCTGCCCTAAATTCGCCAAATGGCTCCTCAAAAACGATACAACATTGATGAATACCAAATTGGGAGATATAGTAACAAAGAAATTTAACATCACTGATAAAGAGATTGAGACCAAGATACAAAATATTAATTCTACGAAAGAAAATCCCTCTTTTGTTGAAGCTAGAAGATTCGTCACTAAATCTAAATTTGGTGAACTGACCGCAAGGGCAATGACAAGGACAACGAAAATAGGTACTGCGGTCCTTGGCAGTTTGGAAGCCGCTCATTTGATTAAAGAGATTGCCGACGGAGAAAATGCAATAAAATCCGCAGCAAAATCAGCCGTAAGTCTCACAAGCTCTATTGCAGGCATAGGATACGGTGGAGCACTCGGAGCCAAGCTCTTTGGCCCAACGGGTTCTCTTGTCGGTATGGGGCTTGGTGCCATTGTTGGAAACAAAATCGCTAAATTGATGGATTAACTCCGTCTTATACATTCCAATACGTGATTGAAAAATCCCATGCTGCCTTCATTGACATATTTTTTTGCAGCCAACATTGTATCAACTCCGTCCTGCGGCGAAATATCTTTAAAGATAATCACATCCTCCCGCAGTGAGTCATACCAGGTGCTGTTTATATTCCCTCTTCTTCTATACCATTCTTCAGCTTTTTTTAAATACTTCTCGTTTACTTTTTGAAAAGACGGACGCGGTGTTGTTGTATTAAAATCTATTCTCATAATATGTTCCTTTCTTTCATTTGTTTTTAGGTTTACAGGCTCTCTTGTCGGTATGGGGCTTGGAGCCATTGTTGGAAACAAAATCGCTAAATTGATGGATTAACCGCGTTTTATACATTCTAATATGTGATTGAAAGCACTCATACTACCTTCGTTAACATATTTTTTTGCAGCCATCATCGTATCAACACCGTCCTGTGGTGAGATATCTTTAAAAAGGGTTACATCGTCACGCAGAGATTCATACCATTCACTAGTTATATTCCCTCTTCTTCTATACCATTCTTCGGCTTTTTTTAGATACTTCTCATTAACTTTTTGAAAAGACGGCTGTCTGCCGTTTAACTTTGTTCCGTCATAACCACCGGATACAGAATTAATCTTCATAATACACACTCCTTTTTGTTTATAATAGCATAATTAATACCTTTTTTACATGAAATATTACAAAATATTAATAAATTAAAAAAGTTCCGCTCTTACAAAGCAAAGGATAATGTTTCCCGACGGATTATATTTAGAACAGATTTAATTGCGGAGCTTGGAGTTCTAACTCCGTGTCTTTACGGTTTTTCCTGCCCGCAAGATTCTTGGAAAAATCTCTCTGCATTTTGCTCATCAACTCTTCCGAGCGTTTTATGACACTATTTGGAAGCCCTGCCATTTTAGCAACCTGTATTCCATAGCTTTTACTTGCACCTCCGGGAACAATTTTTCTTAAAAATTCAATTTCTCCGTTTTCTTCGCTCACCGTTATCCTGTAATTCTTAATCTGCGGGTACGTATTGCTCATAACGTTCAATTCGTGGTAGTGTGTCGCAAATATGCACCTTGCGGAAATCTTGCTTGCAATATATTCCGCTACTGACCATGCGATTGCAACACCGTCGTATGTACTTGTTCCCCGACCGATTTCGTCAATAAGAATTAAACTCTTATCGGTAGCACTGTTTAATATATAAGCCGTCTCGGTCATTTCTACCATGAATGTGGACTTTCCAAGCGTTAAATCATCGCTTGCTCCGACACGGGTAAATATTTTATCGATGATTCCTATCTCTGCATAATCGGCAGGAATAAACGAGCCTGTTTGTGCCAAAATAGCAATCAGTGCGTTCTGTCGCATATATGTTGATTTCCCCGCCATATTGGGACCGGTAAGTATCATAAATTGCGTTTTGGTTTTATCTGTGCTTGAAAGTTCTATGTCATTAGGAACATAAGCACCTAGCGGAAGAATTTTTTCAAGTACCGGATGACGCCCGTTTTTTATATAAAAGTTTCCGCTTTCATTAATCTGCGGACAAACGTAATTTTGTTCTACCGCAATTGAGGCAAACGAGGTTAAAACATCCAGTTTTGCTATACATTCAGCCGTTTCCCGAATAATAGTGACAAACTCTTTGGAATATTCCCTAAAATTGGTAAACAGTTTATATTCCAACTCATACGCCTTAACTTGAGCAGTCAAAACTTCATCTTCATGTTTTTTTAATTCATCCGTAATAAATCTTTCTGCTCCTGCAAGGGTTTGTTTTCTGACATAATCAGCGGGAACTTTGTTGAGATTAGAGTTGGTAATTTCGATATAGTAACCGAAAACACGGTTAAAACCGACTTTAAGAGTGCTTATCTCGGTTCTTTCTTTTTCTTTCTGTTCAAATTTTTTAAGCCAATCTTCGCCATTAAACATTAAGTCTCTTAAATAATCCAAATCGGAATTAACGCCCGATTTTATGAGCCCGCCCTCTTTTATTGTAATAGGAGCTTCCTCATTTATTGTACGTTCAATAAGTTCTGCATATTCCTGAAGTTTTTCAAGCGTATTTTCAATATTGTTGAAAACTTCAAGTCCGACTGACTTTGCCGTATCAATCAGTGACGGCAGGGTCTGCAATGAAGTTTTAAGGCTTAAAAAATCCCTCGAGCTTGCACTGCCGTTGCTAAGCCTTGTAGAGAGCCTCTGAATATCATAAATATTTTTTAATTGACGTTCAAGTTCGTATCTGCTATCGGAATTCTCTACCAATTTTTTTACGGCTTCTTGCCTTTCAAGTATTTTATTCAAATCCTTAAGGGGCTGACAAACCCACGAACGCAATAATCTTGCACCCATATTTGTATTAGTTTTATCTATTGCCCATAACAACGACCCGTATTTATTTTTTTCTCTCAATGTCTCCGTAAGTTCAAGATTTTTTCTTGTATTGGCATCTATTGCCATAAATTCCGATAACTCGTAAATTTCAATTTTTTCAAACTTAGGAAATCCTTCTTTCATATTTTCCCATATATAGGCGAGCAATCCTGCCGAAGCTCTAAATCCTACAGGGCAAGAATTATAACCAATCGAATCGAGATTTTGAAGTTTAAAAACCTGTTTCAGATTATTTTTTGCAAATTCAGGCTCAAAAACTTTAACCGGAACTTTTGAACAATTATAATTTTCCAAAATTTCGTCAGGTAAATCAACGGTTTCCTCAGGAACAATCTGAAAGGGTTGGAGTTTCATCTTTTTTGCAGGTGCGATAACTTCGGCAGGTCTTATTCTTGCAAGCTCTGTCAGCAAAGTATCATAATTTAATTCCGTTGCCTTAAATTCTCCGGTTGAAATATCTGTATACGCAAACCCGTACTTATCGCCATCCTTGAACACTGCACACATATAATTGTTACTGTTTTGGTTCAAAAAGTTAGTTTCAATCAAAGTTCCCGCGGTAATAACCCTGACGACGCCCCTTTTAACAATACCCTTGGCAAGTTTCGGGTCCTCTAACTGTTCACAGATTGCAATCTTTATATCTTTTGCAACAAGTTTTTCCAAATATCCGTCTATTGCTTTTACAGGAATTCCCGCAAGCGGTATTCTGCCTAACTTAGCACCGCAGTCTCTCCCTGTGAGTGCTATTTCCAACTCTCTTGACAGTGTAACCGCATCTTCAAAAAATGTCTCATAAAAATCGCCCATTCTGTATAATAACAGACAGTCGGGATTTTCTTTCTTTATCTCAAGATATCTTTGCATTGCAGGAGTTGCATCTTCCGCACACACATCCGCAGTATTAACTAGATTGATTTCAGGTTTTGTCATAGTTATAATTGTACATAATATCCGTTAGAGGTGCAAGTAATGTTTAGATTAATCAAAATAATTTTTAATGCTTTTCTTCTCGTCCTTGCAATAATAGGATTTAATGCCATCGGCGGGCAGAAATATGTTGAAGCGGTAAAAGTAAGCGTCGGGAATTTTATACAAAAACATGCCCTGGAGGAAGCCAAAAAAATCGGAAATTTCTCTAATCTTAACGAAGAATTTCAGATAGATAATTCCGTTAATCTTGTCGGTTACAAGGCAATCCTTGCTGAACATAAGGCTTCAGGGCAAAAAATGATAATTGTCGATTCGGGCAAGAAACCGCTGCTTACGCAAGAAGATATAAAAAGTTCCGAAATTGACAGAAAGCTTAAGGATTTGGCAGAAAAGTTTAAATATCAGGCTATTACCGTTCAGGACATAAAGGTTACCGACAGAGGCTCTTTAAATGTATACGGGAAAACTGTTCCGTATGCAAAATTTGAAGCACACGTAACAAAACTCCCGTTCTCGGACATTTCGGGAATAGTTGCCAGTGTTACGACGACGGACGGTTCCGAGAAGTTAGCCCTCTCTTTAAGTGAAAAGAAAAGGTATTCACAGTTGATTGCAAATGAATTTTACAAAGATGTAAAAGAAGCGGAAAAATAATAGGGATTTAGTATGAAAAAGATTTTATTATTATTTATTTTTATTTTATTCTCATCGGGAATAACTTTTGCTGCGGATAAGTATTCTCAAGATTATTTAAAAAACAACAGGCATTTTTCTCCGATGAATCCGTTGGCTGAAAGTATTGCCGAACATTGTATCAAAAGTTCACTGAAGAAAGAAACAGGCGGGAAGTATAAGGTTAAATTTACGGGATACACTCTTTCGAGTATGAAAAAGGGTATTTTTAAAGAGCTTGAAATAACGGGAACTGATTTAAAAGTTGAAGATATAAATATCCCTTATGTTCATCTTAAATCGCTGAGTGACTACAATTATGTAGACTATGCAAAAGACCCTGTTGTGTATAAATCCGACATGAAATTTATGTATGATTTAATTTTAACCGAAGAAAGTATGAACACAGCATTGAAACGCAAAGAGTATCAAAATGTTTTGGGGACGGTTAATAACCTTGCGTATCCGATGTTTCAGATTATGGGTGTAAGTACTAAAATCAGAAATAACAGAATTTATATCCTTACGGAATACAACTTCCCGATAGCACCTTCCGCACGTAATAAAGTTTTTGTAGCTTCTTCGGACTTTAAGATTCAAAACGGAAAAATAAGAGCGGTTAATGTTAAAATGGATAGTGCTTACGGGAATATTTCACTTAACAAAGTCGCTAACCTGTTTAACCTCTTAAACCCATTGGAATTTACTTTAGAGAGCCTCGATACTCAACAATGTAACGCAAATATCGAAAATGTAAATATTGTTGACAACAAAGTAAAAATTGATGGTAAAATATTTGTAAAAGGAGAGTAGACCATGAATTTTTCCCAAAAACTAGGTTTGTTCATTCTTATTGTCATTTCACTTGCTTACGTATACTTTTCTTTTTTCACGGCGGAAGGGGTTCATTTTAAGTTCCCGGAAAAGATATACAAGAATAATGAGTCGGTTTCTGTGAGTGGGCAGGAGCCTCAAGAAGTGACGGAAAAGAAACCTGATATTCGGACAATAAAAATTTTTATAACCGATGCAGACGGAAAATTACGTTCCGTAAACAGAGAATGTGATACGTCAGCAGAAAAATCTTGTTTTGAATTTGCGGTAAAGGAATTGATTTCCGCACCTTCAAGATGGGAAAAATCTAAAGGATTTACATCAGAAATCCCCTCCGGCACAAAAATCCTTTCCGTACGCGAAGGTGAAGGAAGCATTATGATAGATCTTTCTTCTGCTTTTGAAGGCGGAGGAGGAACGGAAAGTACTTATACAAGGATAAGGCAGATTATAAAGACCGCTAATGCCAATACAAACCTCCCCGTTTATTTATATATAAACGGCAGGCAGGCTGACGTCATCGGCGGTGAAGGTATTATGATAAAACAACCTCTTAATGAAAGGTCTTTAGATGGATAATCAAAAAAAAGACTTGGACTATTATATGAATTTGGACTGGACTCTTATAGAAGGTACGGATTTGGACTTTAACGGAAATCCTTACCACTATATTGAGATTAAAGAGATTCCGAGTTTTGCATTTTGTGCCAAAACAAGAGAAAAAGCTCTGGAAAACTATAAAAGGCAGCTCAGACTTTCTCTTATGTTAATGCTTGAAGATGGTGAGCATATAGTAGAGCCGGGTGAAGAAACGGATGATGATATAGATTGGGAAAGTATATGTCCTTAGATAATATATTTATAGCAAAAATGACAAAAGATGATGTGGAAGATGTCGCTCGCATTGAAGAAGAAGCATACGGGAAACATCATTGGAGTAAATCTTCATTTTATGATGAGATGTCTAATAATCTTGCAAAATACTATGTTGCCAAAGATGACTCGGGTAAAATAGTCGGGTATGCAGGAACCTGGCATATAATTGATGAGGGACATATTACGACAATAGCAGTAAAAAACGATTTTTTAAGGAGACATATCGGTGAATCTTTGATTTATAAAATTATAGATGACTGCTATCGAGACGGAGTAAAGTATTTAACACTTGAAGTAAGGGTTTCAAATATTCCAGCAATAAAGCTTTACGAAAAATACGGATTTCAGTCACTTGGCACGCGTAAGGGATATTATCAGGACAATAATGAAGATGCACTTATTATGTGGACCGAAAATATTTTTTACGATAAATTTAAATCAAAGTATGAAGCAAATGTTGCCAAATTAAAAAGTCTGGTAAATATAAAATGAGCAAACGCGTTGCAAAACAAATAAACAGTTTTAAATACAAGGGTGAACCCATCAGAATAACTTTGGGAACTCTTATTCTAACTTGTCTTTGCATTCTTCTTATAATCGTTGCAACATTTACCCAGATAACATTAAAACATCCGTATCTGCCTTTGGATACATTATCTTTTTTGTCTCAAGATTTAAGTGATTCTGAGATTTTACATCATTTTATAAAAAGTTATAAGTATATTCCTCAAATACCAATTGTATTTTTTATAGTTGCTTTATTAGGCAGAAAATTCGGTATACTGTCAGTTGTCGGATATATTATTCTCGGACTTTTTTTCCCGATATTTGCGTTGGGAGGCGGTATAAGTTACATGTTTGAATACGGTTTTGGCTATATTCTTGCATTTCTTCCCGCGATATTTTTTGCGGGTACTTTGCTTAAGGGAAAAACCGATTTTTTACGTATAGTTATAATTTCTATAATCGGAGTGCTTATAATTCATCTGTTAGGAATTCTGTATATGCTTTTTATTGCAACCCTAAGACATGCTCCTATGGATTTGGTATCAAGCTGGATTGCTTCCCAAAGCGGAGTCCAGATAATTTATGATATATTCTTTTCTGCATTAGGAATTTATTTAGGCAGACAGGCAAGAAAGCTTCTTTGGATAATTATGTGCTAAATTCTGCCTATGCTCTATTAAAACAACACAATTGGTAATAGCAGTATCATAACTTAGCACAATCTCACAACTTAAGAAAAAACCTAGATGCTTTGAGCGGCTATAGCCTTATAAAAACTGATATAATCTATCATGCAGTCAAATTCACTCGAATAAACCATCTTATTAACGGAAAGCAAGTTCTCTTCTTTTTGGTTTAAATCAAGTTTTGCAATTGTTCCTTGCTCAAATTTGCATTTCGAAAGCTCAAAGTCCTTTTGCTCCAATTCTTGAATTTTCTTTTGCTTAGAAAGTTTTTCTTTGTCCATATTAACTGATACAAGAGAATCATTTACTTCCTGCATAGAAGTCAGATTAGTTTTTTCATAGTTTTTTAGACTTCTCTCATAAGCAATCTTTTTAGCTTTTAAATTAGCTCTGAGTTTTCCACCCATAAACAGAGGCTGAATAATTCCGCCACCAAAGCCCCATAACATATTGTTGGTTGTAAACAAACTGCCGAAATTGGTTGAGTTGAATAATAACAAACCGCCCAGATTCAAAGAAGGAAGCATTTCTTTTCTTGCAACCCGTACATCAATTCCCGCTTTTTCAAGCATTTTTTCCGCCTTGATATAATCGGGACGTTTCATAATTACATCGGAATTTACAAACTCAGGTATTTGTCCCGAAAATGCAAGTTCTCTGTAATCAATTCTTTTGTATTCTTCAATATTATTGGGGCTGTCACCTGTTAACACCGCAAGTTGATGCAACAATTTGGTTCTTTCTTTTTTCAAATCAGTTAAGTCTGTGACGCCGGAAATATAAGATTGATTTGCTTTAACCAAATCGGAAGTTGATACAATGCCTTCTGCATTGCTGATTGACATTATTTCAAAAATTTCTTTCCTCAACTTTACAATATCTTCCTGCAAGTCAATCATCGCATCCAGTTTAACTATATTTATATATACACTTCCGACTGATGATGCAATTGAAATATACGCAGCCTGCTCATCAAGAATGGAAGATTCGTACAACTTTCTGATTGCAGTTGTTTTGTTATGATTCTTTCCGAATAAGTCAAGCTCATAACTTGCTATAATAGGAAGTAAAAAGCTTCCGGCTTCATGGTCCATTATACCGCCGTAACCCGGTAAAAATCCCGCCTGTAATTGCGGCAGCTCGCCCGCTCTTTGTATAACAACATTTTGATAATATTCATCAATTGTTAAAGTTGCCATTTTCAAATCTTTGTTATTTTCAACAGCCTTAATAATATAACCGTTTAAAATATCATCATTGAATTGCTGCCACCATGCCATATTGATGTATTCGTATTTATTTTTTTGCGGAGTAATCTTATCGGATTTTTTATCTTTTTTCTTATTTTTATCAATATTTTGTTCCGCTCCTGCACTCAATACGGTATTGTCCGAAGCAACTACGGGAACAACATTCCCCATCCCAAGTGATAATAATATAGCCAGTGATAATAACTTTTTCATTTCTTTTCTTCTCCAAGTACTTGATTTTTTCTGACAACAATGATAACATAATTATGTTGCATTTGCAACATGTTGCTAAAAAAACATACTTCGAATAGAGGATTTACAAAATTGCAAAACCATTTTACGGGTACGATATTTTATCAAATAGAATTAACTGCAAAGTATTGCAAACTTTTGGGGCAGCAGGTTTTTGAAAAATACAAAACCGGAGTTACCGTGGAAGAATTTTCAGTATTGGACACCCTGTTATTTAACCCTGAACTCTGCCAGAGAGATTTGGCAAAATTAATACTAAAAGACAGGGCAAACACGGGAAAACTTTTAGACAGTCTTGAAAGGAAAGGATTAATAAAAAGAAAATTATCCATAAAAAATAACAGACCCGTAAAGATTGCGGAAATAACTCCCGAGGGAATAAAAAAAGCTGAGGAAGTTACGGAAAAAATTAAACCGCATATGGAACAGGTCAGAAAAAAAATCGATAACAGTGATTTAGCAAAAATAAGCGATTTGTTAGAGGAATTGAGAAAATTATTAGACGAGACATTGGAGATTAAAATATGAGCGAAGAGAATAAAATAGAAGAAGAACATACAAAAAAGCTACCCGTCAAAAAGAGATATCTTTTTATGTTTTTGGGACTTATTGCAATAATTGTTGCAGGGTACTTTATTTATGAATATTTAGGATACCAATCTACCGATGATGCTTACGTGGAAACTACAACAGTTTCTGTCTCGCCTAAAGTTTCGGGACAAATAGTAAAGGTGTTGGTAGAGGATAACCAGCCCGTAAAAGCGGGACAGGTAGTTGCGGTTATTGATAAAATTGATTATCAGGTAAAATTGGATCAGGCAACGGCAGCTTACGAAAGAGCACTTTTAAATCAGGAAAACGCACACGCCAATTTGAATGCAGCAAACTCTGAAATTGAACTTGCTCAAAAAGATGTAGAAAGGTATGAAAATCTTTATGCTGCAGGTGCAGTTTCAAAACAAACTTTAGACAGAGCCCGAACAAAATTGGAAAGTATGCAAGCACAACAAACAACGGCTCAACAGGCTATTTTTTCAAAAAATCCCGAAAAGAGTGCAAGAGTTGCCGATGCGGATTTGAATGTTTTGAGAGCTCAAAAACGTGCTGCCGAATTGGCTCTTGAATATACGGATATTTTGGCACCAATAGACGGGACCGTTTCAAACAAAAAAGTTGAAGTAGGTATGATGGTTCAGCCCGGCAGTCCTTTGTTTGTAGTAGTTCCGCATGACGTATGGGTCGTTGCTAATTATAAAGAAACACAACTCACACACATGAAACCCGGTATGGATGTAGATATAAAAATAGATACTTATCCAGACAAAGTTTTTAAGGGTAAAGTTGACAGTATACAAAGAAGCTCAGGGGCAAAAGCAAGTTTGTTCCCGCCTGAGAATGCAGTAGGTTCGTTTGTAAAAATTGTACAAAGAATACCTGTAAAGATTGTATTTACGGAAAAAATAAATCCTGAGGAATACGCAATAATTCCGGGCATGTCCGTTGTTCCAAAGGTTAAAATAAGAGGGTTTAAAGGCTAATTTTTCAGTATTACGACTCTGTTCGGTTCGGTCGGTTTTCCCTCCGAACCTTCTTTTTTATTATTACATAAATTACTTTAATTTTAAACAACTTTTTTCAAGCTTTTTATTAGAAATTTCCGTTATTTTCTCCGCTAACTTAACATACACTCTTCTTGAGAAATGGTTAATACATGTAGTATAATCATCGTCATTTTCTATCAAATCCGTAAGTTCAATAAAATCGACTTTATCTTTAAACTCTCTTCGGACTGCGTCATTTAAGATTTTATGCCTTTGTGCCATATTTTCGTACCCTGCCTGCACTTTATCCGTAGGGATTTCGCTTCCCAAAATAAGTACCAAATCTCCGTTAAGGTGTTCCTTTATATAATGCAGATTTTGGATAACCAAATCTACAGGAGGATTTCCGCCAAAAATGTATTCTTTTTTGAACTGTTGAAGCATTGGAATATTACTTGCCCTAGCCTCTTCGGGGATTGGAGCAAGTATCTTTTCCCAGTTGTTTTCGTTCGTTATATCACAATCCGCATAACCAAAAAGAACATAGCTTCCGTCGGTTTTATTAATATAAATCCCGCTGTGTGTAACGGTTAAAAGACTCAAAAATACGATATTATACTTTGAATCGAAAAATTTTGTCTTAAATTCATCCGCATTTGGAAACGGAAAGCGTTTTGTGAGTTCATTAAGTTTTTCCGCAGGGAATTTATGAGTTTGTTCAATAAATGCGGTATGCGTATGGGCAAGAATGTATACAAGTTGTTTATTCCAGTACGGAAATTCCGTATCAATATTACACTCCGCATCAATATAACTGAGAGCCGAATAGAGATCGCACGGCCCTTTAAACAGAATGTTGATATTTGTCTCTTCTTTTTCTTCTTTTTCTTTTATTGTTAAATTATCACTGATACTTATCCAGTCAACAGGTGTATTCAACTCTGAAGAAACTTCGCCCTTAATTTCCAATTCCGGCTTACCAAGATAGGAATATACAAATTGTTCAATACCCATATTCATAATGCGGCATGAAAAAAGAAAATGAATTAATTTGTTATTCCGCATGGCATAAAATCCGCATATTCCATAATTTCCGAACTTATCTTCCGCTATTATATAAGCAGAATCACTGTTTTTAATTGTATTTTCAATATTTTCATCCCGAAATTTAGTAAAATTGAGTTGGTTTGTTCTGGCTATAAGCTTTTTTATCCGCTCGACGTTCTCTAAACAATCCTTTTTAAAACAAATTTTAATATCACTTGCACGCAAAAAATCTTCATTAGAAGCCGTGCAGCTTTTTGCATTTTCTTTTTTCTCCAGAATTTTATACTGCTTTAGTCTCGTATAGTCAAAGTCATAGTCATTAACCAAATAGAGTTCTTCCGCCATTTTGCCGATTTGCTCGGGAGTTGCCGTCATTATCTTCGGACAATAAAACTTTACTTCATTAATATTGGAAATATTATCATCCGTAAAAATAACGTTTTCCTCACGCAAATTCATAAGTTTAATCAGATTTTTGACTCTTTCACCCTTAGGAGTCCAACCAATCGAAGGGAATATAAACAAGTCCCAAACATCTTTAAAACCTTTTTCTACAAACTTATTCTCAACATCCTCGAAAGAATTTTTTGAACAAACGGAATTCATAATCCCCTTAAGCGTCAATTCTCTGACAAACGCAATAACTTCGGGTTTAAATTGAACTTCTCCCTCACTGATATTACCGTCCCAAAAGGTATCGTCCAAATCCCAAATAATTAATTTAGTTTTTGTTATATCATAATCTTTTTTCATTGTTGTTGAAGTTGAGTTGCTGTCATTGTGCATACAGAGCTGTCTTGAAGGTATTTGTTCCACACCTTAACCACGGGATTATTCTGTACGGCTGAAACACTCGAGGTGTCTATATTGTCCTGAGAATATTGTTGGACAATGGCATAAGCCTGCATAACGGATACAATTTCGTTAACCTGTGCTTTTGTAAGTTTGCAGGTCACGCAAGAATCTATTCCGCCAAATTGGACTTTTTCCTGATAAACGCACTTATCTCCGTCATAGCCGAGAATTTTTTTAACCGAAGTAACCTCCATATTTTCAGTATTCACAGTTCCGCTTTCAGAGTATGAGGAGCAGTTTTTTAGTGCATTAATAAACCTTGCATCATCTGCAAGAACAATTAGCGTTGTTACAACAAGTGTAATTATAAAAACAAAATATTTTTTCATAAATTATTTGTTCAATGCTGCTTTCAATCTTGCGAGCGACCTTGCCAGTGCAGCCTGAGCTCTTTGAGCGTCTATTTTTGCAGTCTGGTCTGCCAATCTTGCCTCTGCCCTTTCTTTAGCGGCTTTTGCTCTGGTTACGTCAATTTCGCATCCGTCTTCACACACGTCGGTTAAAATAGTAGCTTCATTATCCTTAAATTGGAAAATTCCGCCCATTGTTGCAAAGTATTTATACATATCACCGATTTTGGCTTTTGTAACTCCGATTTCTAATGCGGTAGTCAGCGGAATATGATCTTTCAATATACCCATTTGACCGCCCTTTGTCTGAATAACGAGTTCATCAACTTCGCCTTCAAATACAATTCTTTCGTGTGTTATTATTTTTAGTTTCATAATCAAACCTCAAAAGAAGTGAATAGTGAATAGTGAACATTTCGTCACTATTCACTAATTTCTATTCACTACTGTAACGTTTTTGCCTTTTCAACAGCTTCTTCAATTGTACCAACCATATAGAAAGCTTGTTCCGGCAAATCATCATGCTTACCTTCAATAATTTCCTTAAAGCCTCTTATAGTATCTTCCAGTTTTACATATTTACCCGGAATGCCTGAGAACTGTTCTGCAACAAAGAAAGGCTGAGACAAGAATCTTTGAATCTTTCTTGCTCTGTTTACTGTTTCTTTATCCTCATCAGACAATTCATCCATACCCAAAATAGCGATGATGTCTTGAAGTTCTTTGTATTTCTGCAAAATTTCAAGCACTTTTCTTGTAACTTCGTAGTGTTCCGAACCTATAATATTCGGGTCTAAAACCCTTGAGTTTGAAGCAAGAGGGTCAACCGCAGGATATATACCTAACGAAGCAATTTGTCTTGAAAGAACCGTAGATGCATCCAAGTGAGAGAATGTTGTCGCAGGAGCCGGGTCAGTCAAGTCGTCCGCAGGTACATAAATAGCCTGAACAGAAGTGATAGAACCGTCCTTGGTAGATGTGATACGTTCTTGCAATTCACCCATTTCAGTACCCAGAGTCGGTTGGTAACCTACTGCGGAAGGCATACGTCCTAACAGTGCGGAAACTTCACTACCTGCCTGAGTAAATCTGAAAATATTATCAATAAACAAAAGTACGTCCTGTTTAGAAAAATCTCTGAAATACTCCGCTGCGGTAAGAGCAGAAAGTCCAACTCTCATTCTTGCTCCCGGCGGTTCGTTCATCTGACCGTATATAAGTGCAACTTTATCAATAACGCCTGATTCCTTCATTTCGTTCCAGAGGTCATTTCCTTCACGAGTTCTTTCGCCGACACCGCCAAATACCGAAACGCCAGAGTGCTCCGATGCAATATTATGGATTAATTCCATAATCAAAACCGTTTTACCAACACCGGCACCGCCGAACAGACCGATTTTGCCGCCCTTCTGATATGGCTGAATCAAATCAATAGCCTTAATACCCGTTTCCAAAATTTCAATATCCGTATTTTGGTCAATAAGACTTGGTGATTCTCTGTGAATAGGAAGATAATCATTAGTCCCAATCGGTCCCATCTTATCTACAGGTTCTCCGATTACGTTAAGAATTCTGCCTAAAATCGGTTTGCCTACGGGAATTTTAATCGGCTCACCGGTATTTATAACTTTCATTCCTCTTTTCAAACCGTCTGTTGAGGACATTGCAACAGTTCTTACTCTATTTGAGCCCAACATTTGTTGAACTTCCGCAACAGTGCATGAACCATCCTCACCGTATATTTTCAAAGCAGTATAAATCTCGGGGAGTTCGTCTTGTGCAAATTCTACGTCAATAACCGGTCCGATAATCTGAGTTATCAACCCCTCGTTCTTATTTAATGTCTCCATTAACATCACCTCATCTCTCTTATTGACTTAATTATATAATACAAACATTTAATTTACAACGAGTAAAGATTTTATTTGCAATTATAAACAACGAGCGGTGATTAAAAAAGATTTGATTAAATGTCACAGGGAACCTTATTCTTTTTGAGCAATTCCATAATCGGTTCAAGAAATTTTTCTTCGTCGTAACCTTGAGTTTTTAATGAATAATAAGAAATCTCGACCAATTCTTTACACAAAGGAGCGATTGTCATTTTGCCCAGTTTAGCATTAATCGCCAGACGTGCTATATTGTACCTGAGTTCATTAATCTCATTAAACGAATATTTTGACAACAAGTCCTCAACCTCGTCAAGTGCAGACGAATTATACATAATCCCTTTATAAAATGCGGGTATGGAGTATTCAAGCCCCCCGCCCACACAGTCATGGTTCCTTATTTCAATAAAGTTTCTCAGCCTGACTTCCGGGAAATACAGGTTTGCATGCAGCTGCCAATCCTCAATAGTCGCTTCAAAGCCTTCATGTCCTTTTTCCATAAACTGTTTAAACGTGAGCCTCCCGTTAAGATTAACCGTGTGTCCCTGTCGGTTTATAAAAATCATCGGGGTATCAAGCAACAAATTGACATAATCTTTAAATCCCATGTCTTTATTGAATTTTGTTGCAAAGCCGCACCGTTCGTTATCCGTATTTAGCCAGGCAAGAGCTCTGAAAGATTTATAGCCGGTATCAACACCGCCCCTGTATTTGGAATTGGCATACATCGCGGTTGCAAAAGGCATCATATAATTCGCCACACGGAATTTCCTCATTGCATCCTCTTCCGACTTATAATCAATTCCAATCTGAATTCCCGCAGTCTCTCTCATCATTACGTCAGAAAGTATTCCCCAAAGATAATTTGCCATCAAGGCGTACCTGCGTTTGGGAAGAAGTTTGATGTTTTTATATGTAGTTGTGGGTGAAACACCTTTATTAATCAGCTTTATACCAAATTTCTCCAATACGGGAACCATGACAGAATCAATTTCTTCTATTTTCCGCTTCAAATCTTCAATAAATTCCTGCGGCTCAATGCTTAACTCAACTTGACAGCCGGGCTCAAGAGTAATGGTATCATGAACTTTTTTTAAACCTATAATATTAATATCGTCAAGAATATAATCCCAATTATCGTTTTTTGCGACCTCCCGTAAAAGTTCGCATACCCCGTATTCGCCGCCATAAGGTGCAACTTCTCCGGTGACCTTTATAATCGGAATTCGTTCATACTCCATTCCGATTTTTGAAGTAGTCTTGCAGCCTAAAATAAACTCATCCAAAAGCTGATTATACTCTAAATGTTCAACAGGTTTTGTTTCACAATAACTCACGACATTCTCCTTTTTCTATTATAGCCCAAACACAACAACTATAATTTTATGAGAATAACAAGGTTTTAACATTTCCCTGTTTGTACTATTATAAATACCATGGTGGATTATTTACAACGGGCAAAGTTCTTCAGAACAAAAAAACGACTCGGGCAAAATTTTTTGATAAACCCCGAGGTAATATCGGATATCATTGATTACGCAAACATTACAAAAGATGACGTGGTTTTGGAAATAGGTCCGGGAGTCGGCTTTGTAACGGAACAACTTGTTAAATACGCAAAAAAAGTTATTGCGGTGGAGCTTGATGAAGAAGCCGTTAAGGAGTTGGAAAAACTTGAATGCGATAACTTGGAAATTGTGCATAATGATATATTAAAAACCGATATTTCTTCGCTTACGGATGAAAAAGTCAAAATTGTCGCAAATATTCCGTACTATATAACCTCTCCCATAATTGCCCATCTTCTGGGAGAAATTGACGATTTAACCAACAAGAACAGAGAAAAAATTGTTGATATAATTCTGATGGTTCAGGAAGAAGTTGCAAGAAGAATTGTTGCAACGGAAAAAAGTCCCGCAAAACAATACGGGCTTTTAACAATTCTTGCTCAATTTTGGGCAGAATGCGAAATTGTAAGACTTGTCGGACGCAAATGCTTTTATCCCGCCCCCAAAGTGAATTCCGCCCTAGTATCCATGAAGGTAAGACGTGAACCGTTATTGAAATTAAATGATTACTCATTTTTCAGACGTGTATTAAAAGCAGGTTTTTCTCAGAGACGAAAAACACTCAAAAACTGTCTCACAAATTCCGGTTTTGATAAATCTAAAGTAACTGCTGCACTCACAAAAATGGGGCTTGATGAAAATATTCGCGGGGAAAAACTGTCAATAAAACAGTTTGGTGAACTTGCGGAAATATTAGTATCGTAATTTTTTGTAAAAATTTATAAATAAACGTAATAAATTGGGCAATTTTAAATCGGCAGATAACTTTATATATATAAGTCCGTTAGTGTAGGAGTGTTTGTATTGACAGGAATTAACCCCATACTTTATTATAACGAGCAGAAAAAGTTCCCCCAAATTTGGCGGGACTACCAAGCTGAGGTGAATGCTTTAGGCAGACTTAATACCCAACCGCAAAAAGATTCTCCAAAAGAAGAAACCGACAGCATAAGCTCGATTTTCGATATTATTCCTACCTTCAGGCGAATTGAAAACGTTCCAGGAAAAGTTGAACACTCAGATTACATTCCCGCGATGGGATTAGTCTCCCTTGCACTCCTAAACGCACCCGAAGATTGGCGTGATACAAAGTCCGCTTACGCACAAATAAAAGCAAAAATGAGCGGAAATCCATTTACCCCCGCGTATGATTACAAAACCGCACAACACCCCTTCTCGTTCTTTAGAGGAACTCTGCTGCACAAGTTTGTAAACCCTAAAACAAGCCCCTGCCCTAAATTCGCCAAATGGCTCCTCAAAAACGATACAACATTGATGAATACCAAATTGGGAGATATAGTAACAAAGAAATTTAACATCACTGATAAAGAGATTGAGACCAAGATACAAAATATTAATTCTACGAAAGAAAATCCCTCTTTTGTTGAAGCTAGAAGATTCGTCACTAAATCTAAATTTGGTGAACTGACCGCAAGGGCAATGACAAGGACAACGAAAATAGGTACTGCGGTCCTTGGCAGTTTGGAAGCCGCTCATTTGATTAAAGAGATTGGCGACGGAGAAAATGCAATAAAATCCGCAGCAAAATCAGCAGTAAGTCTCACAAGCTCTATTGCAGGCATTGGCTACGGAGGTGCACTCGGTGCAAAGCTCTTTGGTCCCACGGGTTCTCTTGTCGGTATGGGACTTGGAGCCATTGCGGGAAACAAAATCGCTAAATTGATGGATTAACCGCGTTTTATACATTCCAATACGTGATTGAAAAATCCCATGCTGCCTTCATTGACATATTTTTTGGCAGCCATCATTGTGTCAACTCCGTCCTGCGGCGAAATCTCTTTGAAAAGAGTTACATCATCACGGAGGGAATTATACCATTCACCAGTTATATTCCCTCTTCTTCTATACCATTCTTCGGCTTTTTTTAGATACTTCTCGTTAACTTTTTGAAAAGACGGACGCGGTGTTGTTGTATTAAAATCTATTCTCATAATATGTTCCTTTCTTTCATTTGTTTTTAGGTTTACAGGCTCTCTTGTCGGTATGGGGCTTGGAGCCATTGTTGGAAACAAAATCGCTAAATTGATGGATTAACCGCGTTTTATACATTCTAATATGTGATTGAAAGCACTCATACTACCTTCGTTAACATATTTTTTTGCAGCCATCATCGTATCAACACCGTCCTGTGGTGAGATATCTTTAAAAAGGGTTACATCGTCACGCAGAGATTCATACCATTCACTAGTTATATTCCCTCTTCTTCTATACCATTCTTCGGCTTTTTTTAGATACTTCTCATTAACTTTTTGAAAAGACGGCTGTCTGCCGTTTAACTTTGTTCCGTCATAACCACCGGATACAGAATTAATCTTCATAATACACACTCCTTTTTGTTTATAATAGCATAATTAATACCTTTTTTACATGAAATATTACAAAATATTAATAAATTCATTTATTTTATAATACAAATAAATAAACTGCGTGTTAAATTATGCCGTGCTATAATAAAAAATGTAAAATGGGACTCAAACCGTTCCAGACGAGTAGATATGTCAAAAAATTTATTTATTACGGCAACAGGTACAGATATAGGCAAAACTTATGTTTCTGCATTAATTGTCAAGCAAATGCGTGAAGACGGTTTTAACTGCGGTTATTTCAAACCGATTTTAAGCGGAGTTACCGAAATCAACGGAAAATTATCGGAAAGTGATTGCAATTATGTTATCAATACCGCAAAAATTCCCGATACCGCGGATGAGTGCGTAACCTATTGGTGGAAAGAAGCTGTTTCCCCGCACTTGGCAGCTAAAAGAGCAGGGCAAGAAATTAATATCAATAAAATTATGCAACATTTTAAGGTTTTAAGTCAGAAATATGACTACCTGTTAATAGAAGGAGCAGGCGGAATTACCTGCCCGCTCAGACTTGAAAACGGAGAAAAATACCTTTTAAAGGACTTAATAAAAGAATTAGATTCAGATATTGTTATAGTAGCCGATGGCGGGTTAGGAACAATAAATTCAACCCTGTTAACAGTCGAATACGCTAAAAGAAATAATATAACAACAAGAGGAATTATACTTAACAATTTTAACCCTGACAGTTTTATGCATCAGGATAACCTAAAACAAGTAGAGTATTTGACGGGTATAAAAGTCGTTGCAACGGTAGAGAAAGGGCAGCAGGACATCAAGCTGACGGAGGAATTATGGACTGGCAGGAAGAAGATTTAAAATATATATGGCACCCGTGTTCACAAATGAAGGACTATGAAACACTTCCTCCGATTGTAATTGAACGCGGGGAGGGTATTAATCTTTATGATATTAACGGCAAATGTTACAAAGATGTTATAAGTTCCTGGTGGTGCAATCTTCTCGGGCACTGCAATCCTCGTATAAACAATGCGGTTAAGAAACAAATAGATACTCTTGAGCATGTTATTTTTGCAAACTTTTCTCACAAACCTGCAATAACATTGTGTCAAGAACTTGCCAAAGTTTTGCCCCAAGGATTGTGTAAATTTAATTTTGCCGACAATGGCTCTTCAGCGATAGAAATGTCTTTAAAAATAAGTTTTCAATACCACTATCAGACGGGCAATCCGCAGAAAAAAAGGTTTATGGCACTTACGGATGCATACCATGGAGAAACTCTCGGAGCACTTGCAGTAGGAGGAGTTGACTTGTATTCCGAGCTCTACAAGCCGCTGCTTTTGGATGTTATAAGAATAGACGGACCCGACTGCTACAGATGCCCTTATGGCAAGCACTGTGCAGGGCATACCGAAACGCTTTCTACACAGGATAAAGACGGGATAAATGACGAATGTCAATGTGAATGTTTTATAAATGCGGAAAAAACTTTTGAGAAATATGCCGATGAAACGGCGGCAATTATAGTGGAACCGTTATTGCAAGGCTCTGCAGGTATGAAAGTATATCCGCCTTTGTATTTAAAGAAACTGAGAGAATTGTGCGACAAATATAATGTACACCTAATCGCCGATGAGATTGCAACAGGCTATGGAAGAACAGGAAAAATGTTTGCTTTTAACCATGCGAACGTAAGTCCTGATATAATGTGCTTATCAAAAGGACTCACAGGCGGTTACATGCCTATGGCTATAGCAATAACCACACAAAAAATATATGATGCGTTTTATGACGATTACTTAAAAGGCAAAGCTTTTATGCATTCGCATACTTATGCGGGCAATCCGCTCGCCTGCTCTGCGGCAATAGAAGTTCTGAAAATTTTGAGGGAAGAAAATATTATAGCTGAAGCAAATAAGCGTGCACTGTATTTTAACAAGATAATAAAAGAAAAATTCCTTCCGCTAAAAAATGTGGGAGAGGTACGTTCAATAGGACTAATAAACGCAATTGAGCTTGTAAAAAATAAAGAGACAAAAGAGTCTTTGGACTATACTGAAAGAACAGGGTATAAAATATACAAAAAAGCACTTGAAAAAGGAGTTTTGCTCCGTCCTTTGGGAGATGTAATCTATTTTAATCCCCCTTTGATTATTGAAGAAAAAGATATGGATTTTGTCACGGATATTGCTCTTGAATGTACAAACGAAATCTTAAAGAACTAATGTAATTTACTCAAGTCTAAAACCATACGTTTTTCAGGCGGTGACATTTTATACATTTTCTCCGCAAAGTTTATTATATACCACTTTCCGATACCCAGTTTTTTAAATGTTCCGTCATTACACAACTCAATTAATCTGTCAACATACTTTTGACAATTTTCGTATATTTCAGGGTGTTTTTTCAACTGCACCGTCATACTGCGGTGTGCTCTTTCATTATTTGCCGCCGATGAAGCAAGTCCAATGTTGCTTAAGAAATCTTCTCCGCCATGAGTTGCCGGAAGCAAGTGCTCCGCAGTACCTATAGAACTACAGATTAAATCGTATCCTATTTTTTCCGAAGAATTCGTTGCCGCTTTTACGATAAAAGCCGAAACCTCTTGTTTGGCAGTCGGCAGTTGCGTGGCGACCTTTTCCATTTCTCTCACCAATTTTTCATTATCACATTTATGGATAATCTTCTGCAAATCGTGAATAAAAGCCTTACGTCGAAAAGGCTCTACCAGCGGGATATTGTAGAGTTTCAACCTTGTATTTCTTAACAGATTGTTAATCTCGTTATTTTCGACCAACGGCGAGAATGATAAAATCCGGGACATCTCTCTAAGTTTTGCTGCGATAACCCGTGTGCTGTCCTTTTCTCTTTTCTTCTCTTTAGCAGCTTTTCTTTTGCTGATATTTTTTGTACCAACCCCGACCTGTCTTACATTTTTCTTTTCCGGGATTGTTCGTGCCACACTGGTCAACATCTCCATTGTTTTAATCTCCGACTCAACACCGCGGCTTTGTATATCCTTTGAAATTCTGTCCAACTTATATCTGAACTCTTTAGCACTAAAAGGCAGTATAACATCACGGTCATAGAGCCTTTTTTGCGTAGTTTCCATTAAAGCATTAAACTCTTGTAATAATTCGGCAGGCAGGTATTGAGCAAGTTTTGACAATTTTTCAAAAATTGGAGCCTGCTTTGTTCTCAATTCCGACATTGCATCAGGGAGCCTTCGTTGCAGCGATTCTTCAAGTTTTATATTGGGATAAACTCTGGAATCTTGTTTTACCATACTATAAATTGCTTTTTCAATCGGAAACAGGCTGGGCTCATATTTGTCCATAACTTTGACCAAAGACTTAAGCGGCGAAGAGAAAACCTGTGCTTGCAAAATACTCTCAACATCCTTGGGGTCAAGCATAACTCTTCCCGTATATAAATCAGGAATTTTATATGCTAAAAGTTTCTTAAGTGTAGCAATATCCGAAGCCGTTTTCGCTTTAAAACATAGGGGCGTGAACTGTAGTCCCGAATAAAAATTCCCAGACGAAGTATAGACTGTCTGATTAGTGCGGTCATCAGGTTTTTTACCGACTGAAAAATGATAGTTGCCGTAATTATTAAAATTTATTGGTGTAATTCTCACAATTATACAATACGTCTAAATGACAAATTTTGCCAATATGTAAACAAAGTGTTACAAAGTGTTTTTTAAATTGGTAATAATCAAAAAGGCGGCTACATAGCCGCCTTTTTGATTTAATCTAAGCCGCAGTTTTGGTTGATAACTTCTTATCTTCCCAAATATCAACAAGCGTTGAACAGAAGAAAATACTTGAATAAGTACCAACCGCAATACCCAAAATCATTGCAAGTACGAAGTCTCTTGTTGTAACTCCGCCCAGAAAATACAAGGCAAACAGTGTAATCAGAGTTGTCAAAGATGTATTAATACTTCTTGCAAGAGTCTGATTAATACTTGCATTCATTATTTCACTAAAAGTCATTTTCTTGGAATAATATTTTAAATTCTCACGCACTCTGTCAAAAACAACAATCGTATCATGGACTGAAAACCCGATAACCGTTAATACCGCAGTCACAAATAATGCATCAATTTGTACATCATAGAACAAACCTAATATAGAGAACACACCGCATACAAACAACGCATCGTGTACAAGACCTAAAATTGCGGAAAGAGCATAGTCAAATTGAAATCTAAAAGTAAGATATGCAATAATGCCCAAAAGTGCAAGTGAAAACGCTATCAATGAATTTTTAAACAATTCCATTCCCAGAGTAGGACCGACCGAAGATACCTGAACAAGTTCAGGAGAATTAAATTCCTGAGACATAATATTTGTAATTTTATCCTGATCGGCAGAACCTTCTTCGATAAATTTCGTTCTTATGGAAAGAATTGATTTCAAATCGGTATTTTGTTGTGAATTAATATTAATGATTTGCAAATAAGGGTTGTCAATCCCGCCCTGCTCTAATTTTTGTCTTACATCAGAAAGCTTGTCATTTGAGATTATTTCTTTTACACCGTATTGCAGGGTCGTACCACCCGTATAATCAATACCGACTTTCATAGGCGTATGTGTCGGATAAGTTATTGTTGAATAAATCATTGCAACAATCCCCGGAAGCAACAATATCGCAGACAGTGCCAAAAATAAAAATCTGTATTTTACAATATCTAATTTAATTTTCATTCTATTTTCCTCTTTAATCTTTTACCTTGAAGGAGAGCCCGAAACTTGAACTTATATCCAAACTCCGTCTCCTAATCATTTACCCTAGTCAAGAATGCCGAATTTAGCCTTTTCTCTTTTGGTCTCAACAGCCTGAAAACCTTCATTAATATCCGAAGCATGCAGCCCGAACAGTCCCGGATGTTGAAGCTTGCCGGTTCCAAAAATCAAGTGCATAAAGTTTTTTGTAATAGTAATTGCACTAAACATAGAAACCATAACACCTATAGCAAGTGTCAATGCAAACCCTTTTACAATACTTGTTCCGCAGCAGTAAAGAATTGCACAGGTAATAATAGTCGTCATGTTTGAGTCGAAAATACTTGTAAAGGCTCTGTCAAAACCTGCATTAATCGCGGTAAAAAGAGTTCTACCCGCCTTCAATTCTTCTTTGGTTCTTTCAAAAATAAGAATATTAGCGTCCACAGCCATACCGATACTCAATATAAAGCCTGCAATTCCCGCAAGAGTAAGAGTAATAGGAATAGCCTTAAACAGTGCAAACAACATTAATCCGTATATAATTAACGCTACGTCCGCAATCAAACCCGGGGCACGATAATATGCTGCCATAAACAACATTACAAATCCCAAACCGATTATACCCGCAACCTTTGACTTTGCAATACTGTCCGCACCGAGAGTCGGTCCGACGGTGTTTTCTTCGATTATCTTTGCAGGAACGGGCAGTGCACCGGCATTTAAGAGGTCAACCATTTTCTTTGCTTCGTCATAAACAAAGCCGCTGTCTCCGCCGGATATCTGTGCTCTTCCCCCGGTGATAGCTTCACGTATTACAGGAGCAGACTGTAACTCTCCGTTAAAGAATATTGCCATCGGTTGTCCGACAAGTTCCTTGGTTAAAGTTGCAAATTTCTTTGTTCCTTCACCGTTAAATTCCAAATCGACAACCCACTGTCCGTTTTGAGAATTTGTGCTTAAGTTTGCTTTAGACAAGTCTTTTCCTGTTAATCCCGTAGCAGCCCATTCGGTTTCCCCGTCCTTGACAACAGGGCGTCTAAAATCCAATTCGGCGGTTTCACCCAAATAAGCCTTTGCCTGATTTAAATCCGAAACATCAGGAATTTCAATAACAAGCCTTCTGTCACCCGACCTTTGGACAACCGTCTCGGATACACCAAGCTTATTAACCCTGTTTTCGATTGCAAATTGTAAACTCGACATCATATCGGGGGTAATCTGAGCAATAGTATCGGTTGTTTGAGCCTCCAATACCAGCCTTGAGCCGCCGACCAAGTCCAAACCAAGTTTTGTCGGCTTCACGCATATTGTCACGATTGATACAATGACAATAAGCACAATCGCCCAAAACATAATCAGTTTATTTTTCATTATATACTCCTTTTTAGTTTTAACCTTATAATTTTATCCCAAATCCGAAAATAAAAATCTTACCCTACCGACTAGATTGAATCCAACGTAAAGAACAATTCCGTTTTTTCTGCTTTTGTTAATTCAACAAGCGGTCTGCGAACATAATCTTCAATTATTTCCCTGTAAGCCAAAGCTGCTTTAACGGGAACAGGATTCGGAGCCATAAACAACTTTTTGAATATAGGATAAAGCTTTTGGTGCATATTACGTGCAGTCATTACATCACCCGTTTTGAAATTTCTAATCATAGACTTAATCTCTTTTCCAAACAAGTGAGATGCAACCGAAATTACACCGTGTGCACCAACAGAAAGCATAGGAAGAGTCAGGCTGTCATCACCCGAATATACCACAAAGTCTTTGGGACAATTCATTTTTAAATCGGTGATTAAATCAAGATCTCCGCAGCTTTGTTTTAGAGCAACTATATTTTGATATTTTCTCGCTAAAGTTTTAACCGTATCAACCGCCATATTCACACCGGTTCTGGACGGAATGTTGTATAAAATTACGGGAATTTCAACCGCCTCAGCGACGGCGGAAAAATGTTCAACTAATCCGCTTTGAGAAGGTTTATTGTAATACGGAACAACGGAAAGGATTGCGTCTGCACCTTCTTTTTCTGCCTTTTTAGCCATCATAACAGCAGTTTCCGTTGAATTGGACCCAGTTCCCATTATAACTTTGCCCTTACCTGCAACCGCACGTTTTGCACTGCATAAAATCTCTATTTCTTCTTCATGCGTAAGAGTAGGAGATTCTCCCGTCGTACCCGTTACAAGAATAGCATCAGAGCCGGTATTAACTAATTGATATGCAAGAGTCTCTACTTTCTCATAATCAACTTCTCTTTTTTCGTTGAACGGAGTGACCATTGCCGTAATTACTTCGCCTGCATCATATCTCATATAATTTACCCTTTCTATCCTGCTCCTTTAACACATTTTATTATACTACAGAAGTTTTTTAAACTCATGAACTTCTATTGTCTTATCTCCGTACTGGAAAACACCTATCTGAGATGTTTCATAACGATGAGTTTCATTGAATTTATATCTAAAAGATGTATCCGCAGCCATACTGATTTTGCCAAAATGTTTAAGAGAAATTAACTTCTTAAGCTGTTCCGTATCGTCCCCTGCCTGAACACATATTGCGTAATTCAACGGAGCATTTGAATGTAAAACTTTGAAAAATATATCCAAGACATTATCTATATCGGAAAAATTACTGAATTTATACAAATATCCTTCCTCAAAAACAGTCGGCTGAACGGATAATTTTTCTATGATAAACTTATTCATCAATTTATTTTGTTCATTTATATCAATATTTAATTCTTTATGAGAAAATTTGGGTTTCAATGCTGTATGAACGGATATCATGTATTTGTTAATTCTTCTTTCTTCCTTAACTATTTCATCCCGAAACCTTCTGTTCATAATTGCTTCTTCGGTTTTCTTACATATAAGATGAGTGCTCTGATAAACCCCTTCTACAATATTCACAAGCAATATAAGCAAATTCATGCTAAAAGCAACAATTGTAAGAATAATTAAAGCACTAAAATATTTAAGTTCAAAAACTGCCCCGAAAAAGTTAAACGAAAGTGAATAAATCTTATTTGTCGTTTTTAATAACCAATCAAAGAACGGAGCAATAAACCCCATCCAGGTCCAATTTGCGGAAGTAAGATTCTGAACCCAATATAAAAGAAGCAGAATTATGCACACCACAAAAACTATCTTCATAAAATGCAAAAAACTTCTTAAAAAATTAAAAAAACCGAGAATAAACTTATGCACGATTCTATTTTCCTCCCAAGCAAATGTTATCAATCAAACGAACACCCTCAACCCTGCAAGCAATAAAGGCTCTTGAATTGTCATCAGCCTTGTCTTTTTCATCAAGGGTATCTCTATCAAGAATTTCAAGATATTCAAGTTCATGCTCTTTGCTCAAGAAACCGTATGCAGTCTCTTTCAATGCATCGATATCCGTAATACCCTTATTATAACAAGCCTTTATGTTATTAAGAATTTTACTTAGAACTAATGCCTCTTTTTTCCCTTCCTCGGACAGGTATTTGTTTCTTGAACTTAGTGCAAGCCCTCCTTCTTCTCTGACAATCGGGCACTCAATAATCTCAACCGGCACATTCAAATCCTTAACCATTTTCTTTATGATAACTGCCTGCTGTGCATCTTTTTCTCCAAAAAATCCGAAATCAGGCTGCACAATATTAAACAATTTCAGCACAACGGTACATACTCCGTCAAAATGCCCGACTCTTGATTTCCCGCAAAGCTTATTTACGTAGAAAAACGGCGGACACACATAGGTTAATGTATCGTTTGAAAGTTTTTGCCCCTTGCCATACATAACCTCCGGCGACGGTGCAAACACCAAATCCACTCCCGCAGAGTTACAAAGCTCCATATCCTTTTCAAGAGTTCGCGGATATTTGCCGTAATCTTCCGCCGGTCCGAACTGTATCGGATTTACAAAAACTGACACTACAACCCTGTCACACATCTCTTTTGCTTTTTTTATCAGACTCAAATGCCCCTGATGTAAAGCACCCATTGTCGGAACCAAACCGACTTTTTCACCGCACCACTCTTTTCTTATTTTCCTTAATTCTTCAATTTCATGAACTAGCATAATTTATCTTTCTCTTCCTGTTCCAATGTAAAAGATTCATCCAAGGAAGGAAAAACTCCCTCCTTAACCTCCTTAATATATGTCTCTGCCGCATTAAACACGACATCATGCAGATTTGCATATTTTTTAACAAACTTGGGAGTAAAATCCGTATATTTCCCCAGAATATCATCCGAAACAACTATTTGTCCCGAACAATAATTTCCTGCCCCAATTCCTATTGTAGGGATTTTCAAATTCTCCGTCACATACTTTGCACTCTCTGCGGGCATTAACTCCAATACTACCGCAAAACATCCTGCCGCTTCAAGTTTTTGGGCATTTACGAGAATTTCCTCCGTTAACTCTGCCGTCTTACCCTGAATTTTGTGTCCGCCGATTGTATTCATAAGCTGAGGTGTAAACCCAAGGTGACCGAGGACGGGAATTCCAGATTCTATACACCTCTGAACAAGTGTCAGAATATATTTGTTACACCCTTCAAGCTTTATGGCAGATGCTCCTGCCTTAATCATTTTCGCGGCATTCTCCAACCCTTGTTCTACGTTAATGTTATAACTCATAAACGGCATATCCGCTATAATAAAAGTATTTTGGGCTCCTTTAGAAACCGCTCTTACAAAGGTGCACATTTCATCTGCCGTAACTATATAAGTATCTCGGTACCCTAAAGCCACCATTGCAAGAGAATCCCCAACCAAAACGGCATCAATTCCCGCCTCTTCCAAAACTTTTGCCGTGGAATAATCATACGCCGTCAACATAGTAATTTTTTCATTGTTATCTTTTAATTTTTGAAATGAATTAACTGTTTTCATACTATTTTTTAGCTGCCCTTCTGTACCAATAATAAACTGCTCTTGCAACTCTGTGCGAGCTGTGTCTTACGAGTCCCTGACGATTTTCCTGAATCAACTTTTGTGAAACAACTTCAACCCCAATAGGTGCAATATTTTCCATATCAAGCCTTACGGGAATTGAACCGCTCTTTGCATATCCCTCAGAAATATTTTCAGGTAGAACATCATTAACCAGAACCGCATCAATAATCTTTTTGCCGTTTGCATGAGTGATAAGTGCGTTAATATGACTTGCAACCGAATAGTTATCGGTCTCCCCGGGTTGTGTCATAATGTTGCAGACATAAATCTTTTTCGCATGGGATTTATCTATGGCATCAACAATACCGTTTACCAATAAGTTCGGAATCACGCTCGTATAAAGACTTCCGGGACCGAGAATAATCAAATCTGCTTCCCTTATCGCCGATATTGCCTCCGGCAAAGCCTTGCAATGCTCAGGCTCCGTAAAAAGACGTTTAATTTTACCGTGAGCCTCGGGAATATTTGATTCCCCGTGGATTATTCTGCCGTCCTCAAATACTGCCGCAAGTTTCATATCATCCAACGTTGCAGGAAGAACAACACCCCGTATATTTAATACGTTGGAAGATTCCTTAACCGCTCTTACCATATCACCCGTAATGGAACAGAGTGCGGTTAAAAACAAATTCCCGAAACTGTGTCCCTCAAGCCCCTCACCGTTTTTAAAGCGATATTGGAAAAGTTTCGTAATCAAATCTTCATCATCCGCCAATGCCGCAATACAATTTCTTATATCACCCGGAGGTAAAATACCCATCTCTTCACGCAGCCTGCCGGAGCTTCCGCCATCATCACCGACAGTCACTATAGCGGTTATATTGTTGGTGTATTTCTTAATTCCCCGCAAAAGCATGGAAAGACCCGTCCCGCCTCCGATGGCAACAATCTTGGCACCTTTATTAAGCTTTCTCCTTCGGTAAAGTTTTTCCAAAATAGAATTATTACCCTTGCGTGAATCCATATCCATAATAGAAAGTGTGGTTTTTTGCCAACCTTTAAAGAATATTACCGAACCTACAAGAATAAATACAGCCGCCAAAAAGTTGGAAGGAAGTACCAAAGCGGCCTTCCTGATAAGTTCAAGCGTCAAATAAATCGGACGCACGTTTGCAAGCACCATAAAGCCGAGAACAATCATTATAGACCCTAAAAAGATTAGAAAAAACCATCTTTTTACTTCCAAGCCCGGAATAAGCCAACCTACATCTTTTGTAACTTTAACATTATTTTTGAAATTAAACGCCATAATCTAATCCACCCATCCTGAACTCTTGGCATTTATATAGTTAACGGGAGCAGGGGTTATATAATTTCTTGCCTGCTTGATTAAGTCCAGTGAATTCTGGTATTTGTTTGAAAAATGAACGGTATTTACTTCTACAAAACTCATTCCGCCCAAGTTATTCCGAATTTGGGATGTATGCAGAAGATGTTGAAAGCGTTTTATCAATTCGTAATTGTTAGTATTATCGGGAACGGAATAATCAATTGTCAAATCAGCATTATACGTTTTTTCAAGATTCAATTCCTGAGCAGTTTGTATATTAACATAATCAGCAACCTTAGCCGTTATATCCCCTGCGGGTGCATAATACACGAGCCATTCGGAACACTTTTTTATAGCCTTTGCAATAGCACACGAAAATTGGAAGCTTTCCCCCGCCATTTTATACATTGCACCGTGCGGTCTTACGTGTTCTATACTAAGCCCGTATGCCTTGGCAAAAGATATCATCGCACCGACCTGATAAACAACAAGTGCTTCCAATTCATCCTCTTTCAGTTCTACAGGTCTGTAACCAAATCCTTGTATATCATTAAACCCAATATGTGCTCCGACTGCCACGTTTTTTTCTTTTGCCTTAAGCATTGCATCCTTAATCGTAACAGGGTCGCCCGCATGAAAACCGCTGGAAATATTAACCGAGCTCACATAATCCAAAAGCTCATATTCCCTGTAGTTTTTGTAAACTCCGTAGCCCTGTGCCAAATCACAATTAAAATCTATATTCTTGATTGATTTTTTCTCTAAAATATCCTGCATATATTCTCCCATCCATAAATAAAATTATACAACTAAAAGAATATTTTGCTACAGAATTTAACTTTTCTTTTACATTCGTCAAACTTCACAAACACGGGTATATATGATATTATCTTTATTAAATAAGAGAGGGTAAAACAATGAAAAATAAATACGGATTTACACTGGCAGAAGTTTTGTTAACACTAGGTATTATAGGGGTTGTGGCAGCATTAACACTTCCGGCTGCAAACTCTCTGATGCCGGACCAAACAAAAATAATGTATCTCAAAGCGTACGATACCGTGAGTGAAACAATGAAAAACCTTGCTTCAAACAAAAAACTGTTTCCTTTATGTAACAGCAATAACATAAACTGTACTAACTACCCGTTTATTAATACTGATAAGCCGCTGGATCCGAAATATGAGGATTGTGAAGGGAGTACAAAACTGTGTAAATTATTTGCTTTAAGCCTCGGAGCAGAAGCCCTCAAATGCCCAAGCGGTATTATGTGGGTAGACACAGATTTTGATGATTGGTTCGACGAAAATATCTCTTTCACTACGCAAAACGGTTTTCAATGGAGTATTACCAAGCTTTTAAACACAGGGAGTATGGGAAGTATCTTCTTAAATGTTGCAGTGGATGTGAATGGTAATACCGCTCCCAATTGTATATATGACGAGGAAAAGTGTCCCAAACCAGACAGATTTAAATTTTTTGTGTATGCAAACGGAGTAGTCCAACCTGCAGACCCTGTAGGGTTGTATTATACAAACACCCGTACTTCTTTAACCAGGAAAAATTTTGAAATTGAAAATACTGCATACCCAAATCCAGATACCTCATTGCAAACCGTTTTAACAACAACATGTAACTAAAGAAAGTGTGCTTTGAAGAATCCTTCAAAGCACACTTTTCAAACTTTTAAAACATTTACTAAGCACGTTTGCTTCCAGAAATCGCAATTTGATGTCTGCCCTTTGCACGTCTTCTGTTTAAAACTTCCTGACCGCCGGGCGTTGCCATTCTTGCTCTAAAACCGCTTACGTGTTGTCTTTTAATCTTTGTTCCTTCTAGTGTACGTCTCATCGTTCTATTTCCTTTTCAGCTAATTTCACATATAGTATTTCAATAAAAACATGAAAATATATGATAGTCAAATAAAAGATTAAGTAATATGAAGCTTAATCATGCATTTCTGCTAATATATCGCCAAATACACCTTTCCAATCGCCCGATTTATGCTGACGGAAGAGTTTTACACTGTCATACCAGTCACAGACACTCAAATCGTCATGCCATCTCCAATTGACCTCATAAGGCAGTATTATCCAACACGGAATCCCCATAGCCCCTGCCAAATGTGCAAGCGAAGTATCATTACATATAACCAAATCCAAATTACTCAAAGCAGCCGCGGTCTGCGAAAAATCAATCAAATCTTTACCGACATCAATTACCCTGTCTTTAAGTTTGTCGACATCTTCTGCACCTTCAAACGTTTGGAAAGAGTAATATTGAGTCCCTTCTACTTCCGTAAGAGGAATAAATTCCTCCGCAGGAATTACCCTATCCCTGTCGTAGTAAGTATTTCCCTGCCATTTTATACCCACTTTAATCTTATCGTTATTAAAATATTTGTTTTTATACTCTTCCGCAAGTTTAGCATCGGGTCTTATATACCCTTCCGAATAGGCAAAAACATTATTGCCCTTAAGTCCCAATAAATACGGGAGACTAAGGAGCGGAGCGTGCACATCAAAATCAATCTGTTCTTCAGGTATGAATTTGTCAATAATTTCATCCGTGCCGAGAGGGTTAACCCTAAACAACGGTGCAAGCGGTTTTTGGCATATAAACAACAGTTTCTTACACTTATTTGCAACAAGAGGAAGATAGCGTGAAAACATAATTACATCGCCAAATCCAGCTTCGTAATACACAAGAAGCGTCTTGTTCTTAATATTTTCCCCATGCCAGAGTTTTTCTCTTGCGGCTTTATGGGGGTAAGTTTTGTTTTGCAGGGCAATTGCCGTCTCCCGACAAAGCCTTGTTTCAAAATATTTTAAACCCTTATCATAATTCTTTGCTCTCATATAAGCAAGGCTCAAAAAGTATTCCGTATCCTTGTCATGCGGCTGAATTTTATGACATATTTTTAAAGCTGAAAGAGCGTTTTGTACTTCACCTTCAATACTGTAAAGATGGGAGAGGTTAAACCATGCCTGATAAGATGCCGGATTTATTTTCAAAGCCCTGTCATAATATTTTATCGCCTCTCTGTTTCGATGCAGGTTTTTAAACGCAAGTGCAAGATTGAATAACAGAGCAAAATCATCAGGGAACTTTTCCGTCACTTCGTGTTCTCTTTTCACGATTTCTTTGTATAGTCCCGCTCTTACATAAGTTTGAAATAATGTTTCATAAAAATATTCCGTCGGATTTTTTTCTACGGCTTTTTCCGCACAATAAACCGCAGAAATAACATCATTTTGCTGAAGCTTTAGCACTCCTATAAGATTGTATATCTCGGCATTATTTTCATCCTGACTCAGAGCATCTTTATAAGCATGCTCCGCATCTTCGAGTTTTCCCGCCTTATGCAGCGAAAACCCCAACTGTATCAGTTCTTCAGTCTTAGGCATATTTCTCTCTTCCTGATATAATTTTAACCTTTTCCGAAAATTATTTCAAGATATCGTTCCAACAGTTCATTGCATGGTATGAACTTCTGACAAGCGGGCCGATTTGGTAATTCTTAAAGCCGATTTTCTTTGCCAATGTCTTTAAATCCTCAAATTCTTCCAAAGTATAGTACTTTGAAACCTCCAGATGTAATTTTGACGGCTGAATATACTGTCCTATAGTCACAATGTCAACGCCTGCCTCTTTTAAATCAACAAGGGTGCTTTCAATATCATTTATCCCTTCGCCAAGACCGACCATAAGACCGGACTTGGTAATAATATCAGAATTGTCTTTAATGTATTTTAAAACCTCCAGAGACAAGTTATAATCCCCCTGAGGGCGTGCGGTTTTAAAAACGGATTTTACGGTTTCTATATTATGATTAAAAACATCGGGTCTTGTCTCAAGAATAATATCCAAAGCCGCCTTATTGCATTTACTTTCTTTATCCTTCCCTTTGTTTGTACCAAAATCAGGGGTTAAAATCTCAATTTTGGCATCACAGATTTTTCTTATTTCATCAATACAATTTTTGAAATGCCCCGCACCGCCGTCAGCCAAGTCATCTCTGGTAACGGAAGTTATGACAGCATACTTCAAGCCGAGTTCTTTAACCGCCTGTGCAACATGTTTAGGCTCCTCCTTATCAAGCGGTTCGGGTCGGGCGGAAGAAATATTGCAATAACGGCAATTTCTTGTACAAACATTACCCATAATCAGAAATGTCGCGGTATTACTTGCATAGCATTCACTCTTATTCGGGCATCGGGCTCCCTCGCACACGGTATTAAGGCATTTATCCTTCAAAATCCGCCGTACGGTTTTTGTTTTTTCGGTATCAATTATCGGTCTTTTTAAATACTCAGGCAGTCTCTGCATAATTCCTCACTCTTGAATTTTTCTAAAAATACGTTAAAATGAAAATACGGGCAAGGGTGATGAACGCACCCTTACCACCTGCAATCAGTGCAGGATTTGATTGAGTAGAATTAGCATTATCGCAAGTAGTGCTAGTTCTTTTTCATTAATTTCAACTAACATTTTCACCTCCTTTCATTAGTTGAAATAAGTGCAAATGTTTGTTAAAATCTTCTGCCCGTATTCTCTTTTTAATGTACTGTTTTACTATTGAATTTTTCTAAAAATACGTTAAAATAAAAATACAGGTAAGGGTGCTGATTCCACCCAAACCCGTGTCCTCATTAAAGGACTTTGGTTGTGAGAATTAGTATTATGATTAGTACTAATTCTCTTTCAGTGATTTTAACTATCATTTTAACCTCCTTTCCTGATAGTTAAAATGTGTTAAAATCTTCTGCCCGTATTCTTCTTTTAATGTGCATTACAATTATACCAACGGAATGTAAATATATCAATATATTTTCCGTTTACACTTCCGCTATCGGCATAAATACTTTCACGCAAAATCCGCATTCTTCATTGGAATAAAGCCTGATTTCGCCGTTCATCGCCTCAACAAGCCCCTTAACTATATATAACCCCAAACCCGTGCCGCGTGTTGTACGCGTTGTTTTATCATCAATCCGTGTAAATTTATCAAACAGGGTTTTCAGTTTCTCCCGCGGGATTATGTCATAATCGTTCTTAACACTGATTACAAGCCTGTCATCAAGAATCTCATAATCCAAAACTATTTCGGAATTATCTTTTGAATACTTAATGGCATTCTCTATAAGGTTTACAAAAACCTGTTCTATCCTGTCAATGTCCGCTATAATCTCTATTTGGCAGTTACGAACATTATTTATAATCTCCTTATTAACATCATTTCTTACAAGCATTACGGAGCTTTCTATCACGGAGTTAATCGGAACACGCACAAGATTAACATTCAGCCTTGCCCCCTCAATATCAGGAATAACTAGCAAATCCTCTATCATACGTTTTAATCGCTCCGATTGTTTTTTAATGATTTTTAAAGATTTTATCCTTGTCTCTTCATCGATTTCAATATCCTGACGCAAGAGCCTTGAAGTATACCCCTGTATACTTGTAAGCGGTGTTCGAAATTCATGACTTACCGTATCAATCATATTTGAACGAAATTCATTGACCTGTTTCAATTCCTTATTCTTCTTCTTAAGCTGAATATAGGATTTATGAATCTGATTAACCATTCTGTTAAACTCGTTTCCGAGGAACACAATCTCAAATGGAGTAAAAATATTCGTCAAAAGTCGTATTCTGCGTTCATAGTTTCCTTTTGATATCGCAATTATCGCCTTAAAAAGCTGACGGATATTGATATACAAGTATGATGTATATAATCCGACCACAAAGAATACCGTAAGTATGGTTATAATAATGGAAAGTATTATTTTATCGCGGTTATAGTCTATTGTATGTTTCGTAACGTCCTCAGTTGTATTAACAATAACTGTAACGTCAGGATTAGTCTTTTTCAGATAAACAAGAGGTTGGTTCTTAAGATTACCGTATACGACGGGCTTGTCTGTCTCCAACTTTTTAGGAAGCTGCGATAAACTGGCTATATAATCGTTTTCAGAATAGTTACTGGAGGCAACCAAAAGACCGTCAGCAATAACATAAATCTGACGTTTATCGTCACTTAAGGTCCTAAAAAGATTGGTTTGGAGATTTTTGATATCAAGTACTGCGACAAGATAGCGTCCGTCATTTAAAGCACGGGGAAAAACCGCATAATCATCCCGAAGATTGTAAACCTGATACGATTCAAGTTGGTTCTTATTAACTATATCAAGCTCTTTATAAAAAGTCAGGTCTTTAATAATGGTATCAAGATATTTTTGCTCCTGCTCGGGTGAGTTATAATATTCAAGCGTAGCAGCGATTTGTGCCAATTCGTTATTAATTGAGTGTTCAAAAACATCAATTTCTTCCGATACAATGTTTGCAATCATTATTGCCGCGGAACGAAGCTGCGAACGATTGGACTGCTGGTTAATATTATTTATGATTACACCGCTTACCGTCATGGGAATAAGCACTGCAAAAAATATTACTATAATAATCTGTTCCGCTATCTTAAGCCGTCTTTTGCTAAAAAACTGAACCATATTACCCGCCAAAAGGAGTTAATTTATAACCGACATTTGTGACCGTATGAAGATATCTTGGATTTTTTGTATCGGGCTCAATTTTGTTTCTTAAAGCACCGACATGCACCCTTAACATTCTCACATCCTCATCGCTGCTATACCCCCAAACCTCTTCCAACAGCGTAGCAAGCGTCACTGCTTTATTAAAATGCTGCATTAGGCAGTACAAAATTTCAAACTCCGTCGGAGTAAGCTTCATACGTTTATTCATAACAACAGCCTCCAGAGTATCGGGGAAAATTTCTATTTCTCCCGCCTCAAGAATTTCGGTAGAGCCGAGGTTTTCCACCGCAGGCTGATTTCGCCTTAAAAGAACCCTTATCCTGAGAAGCACCTCCTGAACATCAAACGGCTTAACCAAATAATCATCCGCCCCGCTATCAAATCCGCTCGTCTTATCGCCTATGGTTCCCTTTGCGGTAAGCATAAGAATCGGAACGGTTATTTTTGCCTGACGTATATTCTTACATACGTCAAAGCCGTTCATCTTGGGCATCATAACATCAAGAATAATTAAATCATACTTATTATTCAAAGCTTTTTGCAGCCCTTCCATGCCGTCAGATGCCGTATCGGTAAAATAACCGCTTGAAGAGATATCAAACTCAAGCAAATCCCTGATTTCTGTATCATCATCCACAATAAGTATTCTTTTTTTCTCAACCATGACACAACCCTCTTTGTTATATATTTTAAAAGAACAGAAATGCTATTGCAAGAGTTTGAGATATATTAGACACATGGCTGATAGCCTAATTTCTATATTAGATTTATTATAAAAATAAATTAATGTACCAAAATAAGTATGAAATAAGATACAATTAATGTAAAGTTTTCCAAGATTTTTCCCGATTGAATAAATCGGGTTTTTATTTACAAGATATTACTGAAACGATTATTTCCCCGCAAAATCATACATTAATTATCGGTAAATGTAACGTTTTGTAAACACCCTATAGCCTTTATTTTCGCAATTTAGTATAACTTTTCTATAACTAAAGTATAAATTTTTCAAAAAAAGCTAAAGTTTTTAAAATTTATGCCGTTATATATAATAAGAAGGCTAGTCATCTTATCAAAGAGAGATACGCCCGACAGGTCGGAAACGAGTCAGCCGAACCGAGGTTTACTTATATAGTACAGGAAGGAATATTATGACGGATAAAGAAGAATTAGGAGCATCGCTTTTCGGACGCACATTAGATTTAATGGAAGACGATCCGTTGGAAGAGATTTTTGCCCTAAACCTGGGTGATTTTATATCAGAATATTTGATTTCCGAAGAGTTGGCGGATAAAATCGGGAAAAATGTGAAAGATAAGACAACACGGCTTAAATCCCAGTTAAAAGAATTAATTTCAATTTATTCCTTAAATAATACTCTATGCGTACTCGGATTTAACTCTCAAGACGAATATGTCGTATATAATTCGATTGCCAAAACGCTGACACAAATTCTTGATGTTGACGCATGCCATATTTATTTAACAAAAGAGTTTACCAAAGGACTTGATATTGATAACAAGTTGTTGGGTCTTGTCGGTTCATCAATTGACTTTGATGAGGATATTTATGCCAAGAAGCTCGGATATACTGAGGATGATAAATCAATTGTCGTTAAGGCTTTTAACACTCTTGAAAAAGTACAAATAAAAGATGTTTCACAAATAGATAACTTTATACCCAAATATGAACTCAGAGAGTTTGATGTTAAATCACTTGCTGTAGTTCCGATGCATAACAATGCTTATATCGTAGGTGTGATTGTTATTGAAAACTACAAGGAAAAGACCATCAAGCGTGCTTATATGAACCTTCTTGAAACTATAGGAAGATTGTTTGGTACATCAATGCACCTCCAAAAAACAATTGAAGAAACCGAAACACTGATAAATGATGACAGTGTTACTGCGGAAGAATTACAGCATAAAAGGGCGGAACTTACCGCATTGATAGGTGATTTGGGCGTACAACAACAGGCGTTCGTCGAAAAACTTGCAAAAGCCGTAGACGAAAAGGGACAGTACAAAGTAGCACACTCTCAGAATACTGCCGATTTGTCCAAAAAATTATGTAAGCAGCTTGGTCTGAACGAAAAAACCACGGATTTGGTTTACTATGCGGGGCTGCTTCAAAATATCGGGAAAATTACACTGCCCGAGTCCTTATTTACCAACAAAGGAAAACTCTCAAAAGAGGATTGGGAAAAACTCCAAAACCACCCCAACGTCGGTGTAAATCTTTTGATGAATATCAATTTCTTATCCGAAGTTATACCTTATATCCACTATCATAAAGAACGTTGGGACGGAAGAGGCGAACCGGAAGGTTTGAAAGGAAACTCCATCCCGTTCGGTTCAAGAATTATTGCGGTTGCGGATGCTTATACGGCAATGACTTCCGATAGGTCTTATCGTGAAGCAATGAGCAGCGAAGAAGCTCTTGCAATCATAAAAGAAGAAGCGGGAGTAAAATGGGACCCCGTGGTTGTTAATGCACTGTTTGAAGTGGTAAAACAAGGTTAAATCAACATAAACAGCCCCCTGTATTAATCACGGCTTTTCGTTCCATATATCGTGAAGCAGGCAGTCCGACTTATAGTGTCTGAATTTATCAAAACAGACCAAACTCAATAAACCTTCATATAAACATCCGAGTTTTGATTATTTAATATTATGCAATCTCTTAAGCTCTTGGGGGAAAAATTTTATATTTGATACATGTTTAAACAATAGCTTGTTACTCATCAAGCCCAATGCCGCATTCGAATGAAATTCCTTGCAATCAAGAGCTATAGGAATTCTGCCCAGAACCTCGTCATTATATATATAAATCAAAATCGGATAATTCAAATATCCGTCCTGCCAATAACAAACATTACTTCCAATAGGATTAATCAAAAAATTCCCCCAATGTATAAACAAACAATTGCTAACATAAAAACTCTCTATACGATAATGTTTAAATTCTTTTAAATAAGTAAAAAACCAATCCAAATTAAAAGCAATTTCACATTCCGTATAATTTTTTTGCCAAGACGAATCCGCTAATTCCTCACAGATATCATAAACTTCATAAAAATTATTTATATAAGTAATCCCGAAAGACCAATGTTTCATACGAGTTCTGCTGTGCCACATATCAAGCGAAATAGCCCGAATTCCGTTTTGAACGGAATAATCCTCGACATTTGTCAACACATTGTCTATATCTTTTGTATCCAAAACAAACATTGTATCATCGGCATCAATATTCCAAAAATTTGTAATGGAATTTTTTCTGGCATGAAAAAAAGTGGTTAAATGTGCAAAAGTTGCTTTAGACCACCATTTGGTTGCTATCTTTTCAACAATTTTTTGCAGTTTCGCATTTCTCATACTTCGAATAAATTTTATATTACTATCCGCAAATACAATTTTTCGCAGTACATTTCTTTCCAACTTTTGGTTATCACAAAGTATAAAAAAATCGTGCTTTTTTAATGCTATAGTATCTAACCAGTGTTGGAGAGAAAGATATGTATATTCTTCATCCCGATTTATTTTGAGATAGAAAACCGATTTTTGGCGATTTATTTTTCTTTTGTGAAAAAACACTAAATATGGTCTGATTTTTTTATTATTTTCTATCCCGTATTCAATAATCGGAATATCACAAAATCTTATTTGCCTTATCTTCCCGTTTCTTATATTAATCTTTATTTTCTCAAATATTTTCATAAAATTTGCTATTTACACCTAACAAGTAAATTTTAGTTCAATTATTACTTATTTCGTAAAGTTATCTTACCATACACGTAATTTTTAGTCAAATTATTACCTTATTTACCATTTTATTAACTTTTAAAGTCACATAAAATAACTATGAGGACACAATGCAAAATATAAAAATTTTATTTGGGCGTAAAATAAAAGAAATTCGTAAAAAAAGAAAAATGACGCAGGCTCAACTGGCAGAGCTTGTCAATGTTGATGACAAGCACATAAGCTGCATTGAAAGCGGCAAAAATTTTCCCTCCGCCGATTTGATTGAACGTTTTGTAAACGTCTTAAATATTGAACCGAAAGAACTATTTGAATTTTACCACCTTCAAGACCCTGACAATTTAAAAAAAGAAATTTTATATATGTTGGATAAGCTTCAAGATGAAGAAATTTCACTTGTTTATAAGTACATTCGCACTTTTTTATTATAGAAATCTGACGAAGATTGTATATAGAAAGTGCAAAGAAATGTTCATTTCTCACAATTTTCGAACCCTTTTCGTATCCTCATTGTGTAAATATTTGTAAAAAAATTAACAATATATGTTAATTTTTTTAAATCAGGTGTTTTAATACTCATGTGTAGCTACAATTTTTTATTCTGAAGGTTAGGGAATGATTAATCCGATTAATATAAGTACAAATCCAATGTATTACAACAAAATGCCCGAAAAGCAGGCAGGAGAGACGAATACAACAATGCCTGATTTTGAGCTTTCGGGCTACAAAACGGGACAGGCAATTTTAGCACGTAATAATATTACCTTCCGAAACCTTGCCGTACCGATAGAAGTGACAGACAAATACAACAAAAAGACCGAAGGCAAAGACCATCTCGATTTACCAAATGTTCACATATATGAATACCCTGATACGAATTTAACATTAGTGCTTAATCTGGCAGACCAAATAGAAAATCCTATTGTAACAATGACTTTAAATAATAACAAACAATTCGAATCTAATCCAATTATGTCAAATCTTTTAAACATAATGATTAATAAACGTTTTTTACAAACCTTTGGTGTTGATACATATTATGAAAATGAGGGCAATATTATTTCATATTTTCAATTAAATAATCAAGATGCAGTAAAAAATATTTCCCAATTAAATAAGATTATTTTCAATACAGAATTTAGTAATATAGAACTCGAAATGGCAAAAAAAGATCTAATTAAATATATAAGTTCTGATGAATATATGAATAAAAATATAGATTTAAAATATTTATATAAATCTGATGATTTTAAATCTAATAATGAATTAACAAAAGAAATTAACTCTGTTACGCTCTATGCCATACAAAATTATCAAGATAATTGTTTAAAGAATTCAGAAGGAATTGCAAGGGTTGTCATTCCTAAAAATTCTTTTGAAAAAGATCAAAATAAAATCTTGCAATCAATTAATAAAAATATACCTATTAAGTTGCAATCTAAAAATAATATAGAAGATATAAAGAATTTCGTTCCTAATAATCAATTGGCTTGTATAAGGGGTATCCCTGATAGTTATCCATTAAATTTTAACTACAAAATTTCTTTTAACAATACTAAAGAAAGTCTTATTGGCGAAATTGCAGAACTTATTTTAACAGGTGATAATTATACAGTATTAGAGAAATATTACAATGATCCTATCGATATAAAAGACCCTAAACAAATTAATACATGTCTATATTGGAAAATACATGCTGATATAGCTCCAAATCCAGATATAGATGAGAAAGAAGAATACAAAGATTTCCAAAAGCATGTCAACAATATTTATAATTCAGATTTTTCTAAAGAATTAGAAGAATATAAAAATTTATTAAAAGATGATTATAAATATGATTTACAAGAAAATGAAAATGGTATGGAAAGGTGTAAACCTTTTCTTGTAGGTGAATATTTTCAAATTTATGAATTAATTAATTCCATAACAGAACAAGATATAAAAAATTTTATAAAAAAATTTATTATAGAACAAAAACCGATTATTCACATAAATGATACAAGAAAGCATGAGGAATATAATCTTGATAAAACCAATTAGTAATGCGATGCAAAGGACACAATATAAAAATATTTTTCAAAAATTTGCTAATAATGTTTTACGTACAAAAAAAGATAAAAGTATTACTAACTTAAAATATGTTGTACCATATGTTGCAATACCAATTGTTGCATATAATACTAAGACAGATGCTAATGAACGCAATTTAGCTCGAAATTTAGAAAAGGGAAAAGCACATACTCCTGTTACTGATAATACAGAGACAAATACCAAAGCATTACGCAAGGCTGGAGTTCGGAAAAAGGATATCAATAAAGAGCTTGATAAAGATGGAAACTTAAAAAACGAATCAACAAAAAAAGATTTAGATTCTAAAAAGATTTCTCATAAAGGAGCTCCTGACGACCAACAATTCGATCCGGCTGATACTTCGTATAACGGAGAGACTTATGGCGATATACCTCCGATATATGAACCCGGAGGCGGGGCAATTAGTGCAGGAATCCCTCAACAAACAGGATTGGGAGGAATAATTACCACCACACCTATATCACAACCACTTACAGAGATTGCGGAAATGCTTGACAATCCTGTACTAACAGGAGTCGTAGCAGAAATTCTTCCCGGTACTAAATTCCTAAAACCGGGAAAAGACCTGTTAGACGGAGATTATGAAAAAGCTGCGGTCGGAACTGCTACAAGGCTCGGTGAAATAGCTGTAGCTCCCGTCAAACTGGCTTGGGCAGCTTTCGGAGGAGTTATGGGTACATTCTCCTGGCTCGCAGGAAACAGAGGTGAAGGTACAGGACTCTGGGGTGGTGCAAAACAAGCTTCTCTTATGTGGGCAAAACAAAGAAACAAAATTGAAAACTCAATTATAGACAGAGGTGAACCGGATCCCGATAGAGGAGAGCAAGAACGAAGCCGTAAGTACGAAGAGGCTACCAAAGAAGATATCAATCGTATACGTGATAATACACAAAAACTGATTGATCAAGAAAAAGAAAAAGTCCGTATGGACCGCGAAAGGAACGCAAGAGACTTAGAAAATGCAAAAAAAGAAGCCCAAAGAACTCGTGCCGAAAGTGAAAGAATAATTGCTTGTGCAAATGCACAAATATCTTCAAACAATGACCAAATGGAAAAAAATCGAAGATATTTGCAACAACTTATTATTGAAAAAAATAACGCTTTTAAAAACATCCAAGAAACTTTGGCCCATATTAATGAAGAACTTAAAAATGCCCGAAGCCAGTACGACAAAAAATGGGAAGCCGAATTAACCAAACAAAAAGCAATACTGGAAAAAGAAATGAAGCAACAGGAGGACGAAGTCTTAGTTAATGCGAATTATATTATTGAAATGGTGAGAAAATATCAAGCTCTCTTTACCAAAACAAATCATATCGGATTTGGGAAAATAGCAGGATACGAGGGTACAAAACAAGAACTGACAAAAATGTTTGGCGTTCCTTTGTTAAAAAATGAAAAAATTCCAAATGCCATACTCTTATACGGTCAGCACGGAAGCGGAAAAAATCTCTTTGGGGAAGCATTAGCAACACAATTTGATTGTTATGACGGCGGAGCTATGTTGCTAAAAATCGGGGATGATTTAAATTATAGCAGATTGATGAAAATTGCAGAAGAATCCCAAACAAGATTTAAAAAGACCGGCAAAAGAACTATTATTCAAATACATGAAATAGAAGGTTTCGGAAACAATCAAACAACTTCATTCTTTAAAAGGCTGAAAAAACAACCCCAAAATTTTGCCGAATTCTTATCTTGCTGTGCAGATAAATACGGTTGCACGATTTTAGGTACCACGAATTCTCCCGAGAAACTGGACAAACCCGTACTGGAACAAATGCAAACTTTATACATACCGCCTGCAAATCGTAATGATATTATTCAGATTCTTAAACACCATGTAGATGGCAAAGAAACGGGTAAAATAGATTATGAAAAGCTTGCCGATATGTTAATTGCAAAAACAGATGGAAATGCATTCAGTAATGCCAGATTAGAAAATATAGTATATAAGGTAAAAATTAGACATAAAGAAATTACTCAAAAATTACTTGAAGATGAAATTAGAAGCAGGGAGCCCGATATCCCGCGTGAAGAATTGGAAAAATATATAAAGAGGACATAAAAATGCGAATATACCCAATATCAATAGTACAAATGCACAATTTTAAAGCGAAAAAAATTTCCGAACGTATGAACGATATGAGAAGTGATTACAGTTGGTTAAAGTGGAATGTGGGTGGCGGAAAATCTGAAGCCAAAAGTAAAGCCGAGTCACAATTAAACGATGAGTGCAGCTCATCAGAGCGGGCGGCTGATACCGCAGAAGAAAAAGCTTCAAGTTATAGACGATATGCCCAAGCAAGGCTTGATGCTCAAGAAGAAAATATTAGAGCAAAACAAGGGGTTTTAAACGAGCTCCAGACTCAAACTAAACAAAATAACAAAACAATTAAGAAACTTAAATCAGAACTTGCGAGCAATGATAGAACGATTTCACATAATTACAATCAAGTAGAAAATTTGAAACGTGAAAACAGTGAATTACAAGAACGGTTGGCATCTTCTAAGAAAGAATATACGGATATAAAACAAAAAACAGAAGACAGCCGACATAATTCTCAAAATTACATAAAGGCAAAAGTCAAAGAAGCAAAAAACAGTTTAAAAATACAGCAACAAACACATATTAATGAGACAGAAAGCCGAATGCAAAATGCGGATATCTTAGCGGAACAATTTATAAAATTACCGCCTCCCACCATAAGGAACGGCTTAGCTCAGATACAGGGATATGATTATGCCAAAGAAGAGTTATACAAACTTTTTATAGAACCGTTAAAAAATAATAAAGAAAATGAGATACCCAACGGTGTACTTTTATTTGGTCCGTCAGGTTGTGGCAAAACATCCTTAGCAAAAGCCTTTGCAGAACAATATAACCACAAAATTGCATATTTTAAACCTACAATGGATGATGACAGAGCATATAATCAACTTATAGATATAGCAGAAGATGCAAGAAATAATTACCAAAATAAAGGAATAAGAACATTTGTACTTATAGACGAATTTAATTCATTTGCTCCTCTGAATAGTGTAAGAAGTGAAAGAATGAAAAACCTTACGGACTATATCTCCCCTAAATACCATTGTTCAATCATTGCAACGACAAATTACCCTGAAAAAATAGACCCAATTTTATTACGTGACGGACGTTTTGAAAAGATTGCCATGGGACCTGCTTATAAAGACGACTTGAAAAAAATTATATATAGATACTTGAATGGTTGTTTTGAGAATGATGCTGAGATATACGATTTAATCTCCATAATCCTTAATAATAAAAATGGGAGATACAGTAATTCAATAATAAAAGATATTATAAATAATCAAATTGCCCAGTCCGTCACTTCTAAGATAGTCTTGGATGCGGCACGGCTTAAAAAAGCGTTTATCAATACAGTACCGGATATATCAAATGATTTTATGGAATTGTTTAAAAAACAAATACAATATGTACAGAAAATATAGAGGTAAACATGAAAGTAAATACTACAAAGTTATCATTTTATAGAGTAAATTTTGGAGCTAAAACATATTCACAAAGAGTTCAAGAGAAACTCGCTCATTCAGGTTGGTGGGATAGAAATTTTGGCGGTGACAGAGATGCCGCCAGAAATTCTGCAGAAAATGAAATGCTAAATGAGATAGATTCCAATTGGCGAAGGAAGAACAAAGCAGAGCATGATTATGAAAGATATGTTAGTCATTACAATTACCAAAGCAGTAAAAATTCAGAAAGGTTGAATGAGTTAGACAGTGAAATTCAAAATGAACAAAATCTCTATACTTCGCAACAAACCCAAATCGATACATTAGAAAAAAGAATATCGTCGCAATACGATAATGTTGCAAAAAGCGGTAAAGCTTTAGATAGTATTGAAAATAAAACTAATGCGATACGTGAAAAAATTTCAAATTTCGAAGAAAAAACTTCTCAACTAAAAACAGAACTCGGAAGTATCAGAACGCAAACAGAAGCAGCCATACAAGAACAGACAAATAAAATCAAACAAAAAACAAACGAAGAATATAGCCAACAATTAAGTAGTTTAATCAATAAACCAATGCTCTACCTAAATCAAAATTTGGTAATGCCATTGAGAATCAATCAAACCAATAAAGATTACACCGTCCCAAACGGTTTATTAATAGAAGCCCCTAATAGATTATATCCTGAAATTATTTTAGCTTGGCTTGTCGGTAAGACAAATTCCAATTATGCAAAATTAAATGCAAATAGGTATAAAACCGAAGGCGAATTTTTTGATGCTCTTTGCAATATTTCCGAACAAGCCAAAAAGAACAAGCAAGAATCAAACCGACATACACTTACACTGGTCACTAATATCGAAAAATTTACAAAAGATGAAGATACACAAATCATTCCATTTCTAAAGAGTTTTATGGATACTACATCCAAAGATTATAATAATACGATAGTTTTATGCACAAAAGATACAACAAAATTAGATTCGATTTTAACTGCCAAACACCGCTTCCCATTAAAAATGAGTTTTGCCTGGAAGCATCTATTTACAAAAAAATACAGCCTTTCTTCTATGTTACTTGAGTCTTTTAAACTCAAAACTCATGGCATTAAGTTTAAGCCTTAAATTATTAAGTAAAACAATGCAAGAAATTAAGAAACTTATTATACAGTTTGTTCCAATGCCTTATACACTTCTTCAGAAATAAGTCCGGCTTTGACATCTTCACTAATAACCTTCAAAGCGTCTTCGCGGCTCATTGCATCTTTGTAACTTCTTTTTTCTCTGAGGGCAGAGTATTTATCAGCAGCCGCTAGAATCTGGGTTGCAACATCAGGCTCATAATCATTTGTAATAGCCGGATAGCCCGTTCCGCTTGAGTTCTGGTGATGATATTTTACCATATTTAAAACATTATCATTTACTCCCTGCTGTTTTAAAAGTTCATAGCCCAACTCGGAATGCAGTTCCATAATCTTCTTTTCTTCATCAGTTAATCTGCCGTTCTTATTAAGGATTTTTTCAGGTATTAATACCTTACCGTAATCGTGAAGCATTGCAGCCTGCTGCAAATCCATAAGATTTATTTCTGATTTTATATCCTTCGGAAGAGCAGAGTATATTTTAGCGGCAGTAACACGGGTATCCAATAAATGTCCGTTTTTTAACTGCTCCAACTCTTTAACATTAACTTTCAAAGGAATTTTATTTTCCTTCAAAATGTTCATAACCGTCGGATTAGATTTCGCAATTGATGCAATAGTATTCTTGTCCGCAAAATTCTCATACAAAGGGTTGGAATTGAAAGAGTCTTTGCGAGGACTTAATGTCGGTTGATAAGTCGAAGGGGCTGATTTAAATTGAACCTTCGGAAGATTAATATTGTTTAATATTGGGGTATTGTAAATAAAAGTCATACTTTACTTGTCACACTTATAAGGAGTTAACACGCTCCACTTTTTCTAACACACTTATAGTCATGTAAAGTATTTTTTTAATGAATAATTGACCGGGTGGCTAAGTTTTTTAACAAAAATTTACAAAAGAAAAATGTAAAAAATTCTATCAAGGAGTTAAACCTCACTTCAAATTTGGCTTCCAGCGATAACGCAATTTGTTAATATCAAAAATTTCAAATCCGTTTTTTTCATAAAACTCAGTTGCAGAATAAACCGAAGTAAGTTCAATAACTTTGTTGTACAAACTCTTTAAAGAATCAACAATCCCTGTGCCTACTTCTCTAAATAAAGGACATTGGCTGCCAAAAATAAACTGAGGATTTACTTGAAGATAATCAAGTTCCACAGCTTTTTCGCCGTTTTCTACCTCAGCGAGTCCCAAAATATCATCTGAACATAATTTATCAAAATCTCTATTCTGGGAAGTTAAGGCATAAACTTGATATCGTTCACTATCGGCAGCACCAATAGACAAATCGTCCACAACATTTGCAATATCAATCATAAAAGCCCCGTCGCTCCACAAATCAGTAACTGCGTTAATCGCCAACACATCCCGACGTTTTTCAGGTTCTATTTGTACGAAAGATACGGTATCAGGTGTATATTCTCTGCTATACGGATTGTATTTTTGTACAGTTACATTATTAATAAATTTAGCACCAAAATTTGTTGTAGGGGAAATATTTATCTTCATAACATTTGGTATAAAAACGGTAAAAAAATTTTTTGCTACTAATCAAGCTGAACTTTTAATACCTCATATATATCCATTTTATGAGACTTTCCTCTTATCTCTACATTAGAAATCTTCATAACGTCCACAAATCCCTTTGTCTCCTCATAAGTAGAAGAACTTATCAGCATTTTTGTTTTATAAATTTTATTGTAACTCTCCAACCTGCTTGCAAGATTAACGGTATCACCTATTACCGTATACTCCATACGATTTACCGAGCCGATATTGCCTACAAAAACCTCTCCGGTATTTATCCCGATACCGATTTCGATTTTAGGTTTTCCCTCTTCTGCCCATTTCTTTTGGAGTTCCTTAACTTTAAGCAGCATTTCATATCCGCATTTTACGGCATTAGCAGGATGGTTTTTATCCTGAATAGGTTCACCAAATATTGCCATAACCGCATCGCCGATAAATTTATTAATGATTCCGTTATATTTGGTTATTATAGGCTCCATCTCGGTAAAATATTCATTTAGAATTTCGGATACCTGTTGTGCGGGCATAGTCTCAGACATTGATGTAAACCCTCTTATATCCGAAAACAAAACCGTTACGACGGATTTTTTCCCTCCAAGTCCGAGATGATCAATATTCATAACAACCCGCTTCATAACATCTTCTGACATATATTTGCCCATTGCGGATTTAACTTTTTCCTTGCTCCTGTTTTCCAAAACAAATTTATGAATATAGGCAAGAATCATAGTCACAACGAACATCACAACAGGAGTAATCACATTGATTACTGTTTTAAAATAAAAACAAACCGATGAAAATGCCAGATAACCGAAAATTAATACAAGTGTTAATGCTATGGATTTATACAAATCATAGACTCTAATCACGACATATACAATCAGCATACCGAGTAATGCTATCAAAATATTTACAAAATGGGGCATTATTCTCAAAAAATCATTATGTATAATGTTATCGACTGCGGTTGCCTGAATATCAACCCCCGGATGATTTATGGAAATCGGTGTATTTTTATTGTCATTAAGCCCCGTGCCTGCGGGTACGTTTGCACCTATCATTACAATTTTGTCCTTAAAAATTTCAGGCGAAATTAACGGTTTTTTATTCGACTTTAGGGCATCATAAGAATCCATTATATCCACCGCAGAGATTTTGGGATGCGAATATCCGTCATATAACTTGTAAAACCTCATCGGGACAATCATTTGATACAATGTTTTTTTCTGCTTAACCTTGTAATCTCCCAGTCTAATCTCGGAATTTGTCAGGACAATTTCCGGGTTGTTGTTTGCAATGAGATAAGTTGACAGTGCAATTGACGGAAGAAAACTACCTTTATAATTCAAAATGTACTCATGGGTCCTGTATATTTCGTCAATTGCATATTTTTTCAGATTACCGTTAATAAAGCCGGGGAACATTGATACGGACCCTATATGTTTTATCACATTAAGATAAGGTTCGGGAGACGGCATCAAAGATGAATACAGATAAGGATTAGAGGTTATTCTATTGGTAACATTGAGCCTGTATTTTTCGGAAAAAGTTTTATCATACCTTTCCCCAAAGCTCTCATCCTCCCAACCTCTCAGCAGCGGCATAAATCCGACTATTAAATTATCAAACTTTTTTAACGTATCAAAAAATTTTTTATCCGATTCCGGGTTATCTTTATCCAATGTTGCGACTATCGAATCGTGCACAACAACTTTGGGTTTTGCATATTCAAGAAAATAATTAAATATTTTGCAATTTACATCTCTCCTCCAGGGCCAACGGTATTTTTCAACAGTTTTTGCATCAATTACGACCAGAATTATATCACCGCTTCCGTAAGTTTGTTTATATTTATCAAACGGCAGTTTTTCGGTTAAAACGTGCTTTGTCATATAATCATACGCTTTTGGCTCGATAAAATTGTATGTTAAAAAGTAGACAAATATTAATGTAAGTAAGACAATGATACTAAAGAATGCAAATTTAATCTTGTTCATATTATAATGATATAATAAATCAGGGGAAAAGAACAGAGATGGACAAAAACTATATTCAAATAATAAAAGAGGATAAAGTATATCCCATAATACGCTGCAAAGAGGCTGACCAGGCAATTGAAGTTGCCAAAGCATTAGTCAATGGCGGTATAAGAGTTTTAGAAATAAACGTAGATAATCCTACAATTTACAGAGCAATCTCCGAGGTTTCCAAGTTTGCCAATGTATGTGCCGGGGGTATTATTACGTCCTTACAAGCAGATGCGGCATTTGAAAGCGGTGCTCAGCTCATATCTTCGCCTATTTTTCAGATGAATATGGTAAAGATATCGAAAAATAAACGTGTACCTTTTGTCGCAGGAGCATCAACAGCAAATGAAGCTTATAATGCTTGGAAATCAAGAGTTCCGCTTATAAAATTGTATCCGACCGATGCAATGGGAGGAGTTCAGTATATAGAAGACATTTTGAGACAGATGCCGTTTTTGAACCTGATGCCTATGGGAAACATAAAGCTAAGCGAAGTCGTAACATATATAAAAGCCGGAGCTGCTGCGGTCGGTGTAGGACGTGATTTTTATTTGGGATTTACTCCTAAGGAGATTACGGAGCGTACAAGAGAAATTTTAAAAGAAATTAAGGACTTTACGGAATGGAGCAAAAAGTAGATATTGCAATCATAGGCGAGTGCCTTATAGAACTTTCTGCTAACGGTACACTTGCAGATACTTCGACATTAAACAAATATTTCGGAGGAGATACGGTAACTACGGCGGTTTCAATAGCAAGATTAGGCGGAAAAGTTACTTATATAACCAAGGTTGGAAATGACGGTTTCAGCGAATTTATTATTTCCAGCTTGCAAAAAGAAAATATCGACACTTCGCTCATTACAACCAATGACGAACAAAACGGAATGTATATTCTGTCCAAGACACAGGATAAAAAGGAATTGTTGTATTACAAACGTAAAACTGCAGCAACAAAACTTTCAATCGGTGATATCACGGAGGATTGTATTAAAAAGCTGAAACTTGTATATTCCACAGGGGTAGTACAGTCTCTGAGTGCGGGAGCAAGAGAGCTTGTGAGAGAAAGTTTCAGAATTGCCAAAGAAAATGACGTTCTGACAGCGTATGACCCTAATTATACCTCCTGTTTTATGAATTCTACGGATACAAGAGAATGTTTTCAAGAAATTATTGAATATACGGATATAATTTTTCTGAGCCTAAAAAATGATGCAAGTAAACTTTATGAATTAGATTCCGTTGACAAAATCATGAAATATTTCTGGGATAAGGGTGTAAAAATCGTTGTTATCAAATCTCACATAGATAACGGCTATTATACAGGCTATAGAGGCGAAACTAATTTTACGGACTTTTACAATACAAGCAAGGCGATAGACACAACAGCTTCCGGTGATGTATTCAACGGCGGCTTTTTGTACGCACTGACAAACGGTTACACACCTTTTGATGCAACAAAATTCGCATCTGTAGTCTCAGGTCTGCAAACTCAAAACTATGGAGCCATTCAGTCAATTCCTTATAAAGAAACCGTGATGGAGAATGTTTAATGACAAAATATATTGTCTCTGGATATATAGGATTTGATAATTTCGGGGATGAGGCGATTGCACATGTTTTGAGTGAAAAACTTAAGTCAGAAGGTGCGGAAAAAATAACACTAATCTCTTCTAACCCCCAAAAAACGGCAGAATTACATCAGGTTTCTTCCTGTCCGATGCTTAATTTTTGGAAACCCATGCTTGAAGCGGATGTACTTATTTCAGGAGGCGGGAGTCTTTTACAGGATGTTACAAGCTTAAAGAGTTTGATATATTACCTCGGGGTTATATTTACGGCATTAGTTTTAGGTAAAAAAGTTGTTATATACTCTCAAGGCATTGGTCCGATAAATTCCACAATCGGAAGGTTGTTAACACGCATGGCACTCAGACATTGCCATGAAATTTCCGTTAGGGATAAAAAATCGCAAGAGCTGCTTAAAAAATGGGGAATAGATGCAAAACTTGTAAAAGATGCCGTTTTTGATTTAAATCTGCCGATTAGAAACAGGAAGGGCATAGTAGGAGTACAATTGAGAAATTATCCTACTTTGAGTGACGATTTTTTAAAATCACTTGCAGAGGAGATAACGAAGCGATTTTCCGACAAAAAAATAGAAATTTTTTCTTTCCAAGACAGTATCGATTTGGATATCTGTGAGAAATTTGCACGTATGTTGTACAAAAAAGGGCACAGTGATACGGAAGTTTTGCACGGACTCACCATTAATGAAGTTTTTGAAAAAATCAGTAATCTTGAATATATGATAGGTATGCGGTTTCACGCTAATGTTAGTGCCATAAAATCGGGCGTAAAAACTTTGGCAATAAACTATGATATCAAAGTGAAAAAACTTGCTGATGAATACAATTTACCGATAATTGAATTAACTCAAAGAGATTTTTCAAAAGAGTTTGACCAACTGATGGGGGGGGGTAAATGGAGGTAAATGGGGGTAAATGGGAGTAAATAAAGTTTGTAGGCTTAACGTCCGACTAGTCCGCATGGTGAAAAGGGGGTAAAGCAAGTTTAGCAGCCTAAAAGCTGCCTTCAAAACCTAATCTTTGCCGGGCGGTTTCGTGTTGCTTACGGTCAAACATCCGATATTGTTCATATCTTTTTTTAAATGCATTTTTACAGCCATCATCAGGACATAAGGACAATGCCTTTTCGTAATCCTTTTGAGCAAGAGAATCACACCCCAAATATCTGTATACTATAGCCCTTCCGATGTATGAGGTACGCTCCTGAGAAAATTCCAGTTGTTTGTTTGCATACTCTAAAGCTTTATTGTAATCACCTTTTAGTCGGTAGATATAGGACAACATACCGTAGTCTTGTATTTTTTCATAAATTTCTATTGACTTATCATAATTTTCACTTCTTATATATATCAATCCCGCCAAAGAGTCTGACAGTTTATCATAAGTCTGATGGTATAAATAAGCTTTTTCGTAATTTTTTAATGCTTCTTCTCCAAACCCCATAGCTGCCAAAGATTTAGACTTTTCGATATACAAAACACCTTTTTGCTCAGGCAGAACAGAATATTTAATTGCCCTTTCATAATTCAAAACCATTTCATCTTTATTATTCGCCAAGATGGCTTTTGCAGCATAAAAATATAATATTCCCTCATAAACAATAAATATAAAAAATAACGCCAAAACGAGTGATAATGTTTTTACCGCCTTACCCTTAAAACGTATTCCGGCAAATACCGTTACAGGAAGCAAAACCAAAGCCAAAACCGATATAATTGGCATAAACATTTGATAGTAAATAGAATTAAATATTGCTTCAAACATCAAAAGGTCCGTTATTTTTCAGGTACCAGAACGGAAATAACCGCATGGTTCAAGTCCAAATATTTTTCGGCACATTGAATCAAATCTTCTTCCGTCATTGCCTCACAAATCGGCAGATATTCCTCCGCCAAGGACAAATCATCACACACCGTCATATAATAACCTATTGTTTCTCCAATATCCGAAACCGTTTCCGCTTCACAGGCAAAACGTGATTTCAATTTTTTCTTTGCTTTATTAAGCTCCCTCTCATCAATTCCTGATTTAAGCTTTTCAATCTCGCCCTTAACAAGCTCAATTGCCTTTTCTTTGTATTGAGAATTAAAATTTGCCTGCACAAAGAAATTACTTCCGTCTCTGAAAGAATAACATTCGGACTCAATCATATTAAAAATATGTTCATCCATATTTTCAATCAAATTCAAGTACAGTCTGGAGCTTGAGCCTTCGCCCAAAATAATTGCCAACATCTCAAGTGCAATATTTTCTTTCAGCTCTCTTGCTCTTGCCCCCAGAAAACCAAACATCATAAACGAAGAATTAATTACTGCTTCGTTTTCTACATAAACCGTGTTTTCAACAGGTTTATCAGGCTCAATATTTCTCTCGGGAGCCTCAGGTCTTTCGCCCCAACGGAAAGCCTCCGTAACACGTTTTAAAACATCTTCGGAGTCAAAATCACCGACTATTATTGTCGTAACATTTTTCGGAGAATAAAACGTTCTGTAATAATTCATAACTTCTTGCTGTGTAACCTGAGAAATAATTTCAGGCGTTCCTATTACATCGCGTTTATAAGGATGAGATGTATACATAGCATTATTTGTTGCGTTATAAACCTTTGTCCAAGGCTGGTCTTTTCGCATTCTTATTTCTTCAATAACAACATGCCTTTCACGCTTGTCGGTAACATTACCGTCATTCACGTCGAAAGGAGCACCCATTTCGTAATCTGGAATTACCGGGTCAGTCATCATATCTGCGTGTAAATCAATCGCAGTATAAAAGTTTTCATTATTTTCACCCTTCGGAAGGGTTACATAATAAAACGTATAATCCTTCCAGGTAGCGGCATTTACAATCGCACCTTTTGATTCAAGAATATGGTCAAACTCTCCAGCCTTGTGCTTATGCGTACCTTTGAACATCAAGTGCTCAAGAAAATGCGAAATTCCGTTATTTTTATCATTTTCATTAATAGAACCTGTCTTTACCCAGGAAGAAACACTGACCATCCCGCCTTCTTTGTGAGCCAAAACAATTTTGTGACCGTTATCCTGCTCGTAAATTTCCACATCTTTTGTTAAAAACGGATACTTAACCGAAGTTTTTTTCATAAACACCTCATTCCTTTAAATATAATACTACAAATTCAGGTATTTTAGAATAGAGAATCCCCCCGACACCAAATTTTATAATTAGCCGACGGGGGAATACAACTTTAATAAGAATTCCCCTGTTGCATAATTGTTTTAAGAATTATAATAAGGTAAATAAAACTTAATGAGTTCTATTGTGAACAGAAAGGAGTTTTTATATGTTAGAAGAAGAAAAGAGCCATCATCCGATTTTGAAATTTTTGGGAATAGTACTCGCTACATTTATCGGTGCTTACCTGGCATTTTATTTTGTTGTAGATACGACTTTCAATCGTATGATGAATCCCGATTATCAAATCAGGAAAATGGAAAAAATGATGCGTCACCAGGAGAAACGGCTTCACAAATTTGAAGATAAGATGATGGAGAACCCGTTTGAGCCCAGAATGGCACCAATGCTCGTAAATCTTGTAAAAGAATCCGACGAATACAAGGTTATTGTAAATCTCAAACCTCTGGACAATAACGAAAAAAATGTAAATGTTAAGCTTGACAATAACATAGTAACCGTATCGGGAGAGATGGAAAAAAACGAACGAGGCGGAGAAAGAATTATGAACTTCTCACAATCATTCTATCTTGACGAAGCACTAAACATTGATAAAATGACCAAAGAACGTAAAGGTGACAAGTACATAATTACAATTCCGTTTAAAAACTAAATTGTTGTATAAACGCGTTTTTGTATAATAAAAAGCAGCCGGACTTTTACCCGGCTGCTTTTTGATATTACTCAAATTGATTATTCTTTAGTAAATTCGGCATCAATTACATCATCGTCTTTTTTGTCCGATGAAGCTTCGGAGCCTGCGGAGTTTGCTTCACTTTGAGCGTCTCCGCCGTCTTTTTGAACAGCTTCATACGCTTTTTGTGAGATTGCAAACATTGTTTGCTGCAAATCTTCCGACAATTTCTTCAACTCATCAACAGGTTTGTTTTCATCCAACGCTTTTTGAAGAGCTTCTCTGTGTTCGGTTAATTTCTTAACGTCATCATCGGAGATTTTGCCTTCAAAATCTTTTACGATTCTTTCCGAAGAAGCAATCAATGAATTAGCATTGTTCTTAATTTCAGCTTCTTCTTTCTTTCTCTTATCTTCCGTAGCGTTTGCTTCCGCTTCTTTAACCATCTTATCGATATCAGCTTCAGAAAGGTTAGAAGAGTTTGTAATCGTAATCTTTTGTTCTTTGTTGGTAGCTTTATCTTTAGCGGAAACATTAACAATACCGTTAGCATCGATATCAAATGTAACTTCGATTTGCGGAACACCTCTCATGGCAGGTGCGATACCTTCAAGTCTAAACATACCTAATGATTTGTTATCGCTTGCCATCGGTCTTTCACCTTGAAGTACATTGATATCAACCGCGGTCTGATTGTTTTCAGCTGTTGAGAATACCTGTGACTTACTTACAGGGATTGTTGTGTTACGCGGAACAAGCGGAGTCATAACGCCGCCTAAAGTTTCGATACCTAATGTAAGAGGAGTTACATCTAACAAAACGATATCTTTAACTTCACCCGCGAGTACACCTGCCTGAATAGCTGCACCAACCGCAACAACTTCATCAGGGTTAACTGATTGGTTAGGGTCTTTGCCTGTATAAGCTTTTACTAACTGCTGAACGGCAGGAATACGAGTAGAACCGCCGACAAGAACAACTTCATTGATATCATTCTTGCTTAAACCTGCATCAGAAAGAGCTTGTTCAACAGGTTTTTTACATCTTTCCAAAAGGTCGTGAGAAAGTTCTTCGAATTTTGCTCTTGTAAGAGAAAGTTCAAGGTGTTTCGGACCGTTAGCGTCAGCCGTAATATAAGGCAAGTTGATTGTTGTTTCAACTACAGATGACAATTCGCATTTAGCTTTTTCGGCAGCTTCTTTAATACGCTGCATAGCTTGTTTATCGTTAGTAAGGTCGATACCTTCCTGTTTTTTGAATTCTTCACAAATCCAGTCGATAATCTTTTTATCAAAGTCGTCGCCGCCTAAGTGGGTATCGCCGGAAGTTGAAAGAACTTCGTGAACACCGTCACCGATTTCAAGGATTGATACATCGAATGTACCACCGCCTAAGTCGAATACAAGAACTTTTTCCGGTTTATCTTTTTCAAGACCGTAAGCAAGAGCAGCCGCAGTCGGTTCGTTTACAATACGAAGTACCTCCAAGCCTGCAATTCTGCCCGCGTCTTTTGTTGCCTGTCTTTGAGCGTCATTAAAGTATGCCGGAACGGTGATAACCGCAGAAGTTACCTTTTCCCCCAAATATGCACTTGCATCATCTGCCAATTTTCTCAAAATCATTGCGGAGATTTCTTGCGGAGTATAATCTTTTCCGTCAATATTCTTTTTATAATCTTCTCCCATGTGTCTTTTAATAGAAGCTATTGTTTTATCGGGGTTCAAGATTGCCTGTCTTTTTGCCAATTGACCAACCAATCTTTCGCCTGTTTTAGAAAAACCAACGATAGAAGGAGTTGTTCTCATACCTTCCGCGTTAGCTATAACTGTAGGTTTACCACCTTCCATAACTGCTACAACCGAGTTTGTTGTACCTAAGTCAATACCAATTGTCTTTGCCATATTTTATCTCCTTTTTTTTAATTAGTGAGTAGTGAATAGTGAATAGAAGGTTTATTTTTAAATCACTAATCACTAGTCACTATTCACTAATATTATTAAAACACTGTTTTGAAGAAAAACTTAAAAAATAAACATTTTTTTAATAATTGCTTTTTCAATATATGGATAAGTCAGGTGTGAAACTTACAAGTTTCATTTACCCCCTTCATTTACCCCCCTTTTAACATGCGGACCAATCGGGCGTTGAGCTTACAAACCTTATTTACCCCATTTACCCCATTTACCCCCTCTTTTAGCATGCGGACCAATCGGGCGTTGAGCTTACAAACTTTATTTACCCCATTTACCCCCTCTTTTTTCTCCGCAACAAAAACCAAGTTTATCCTATCAGCAAATCTTTTTTGACACTTTGTTAATTTTTGGTTAAGAAATCGGAGTATGTGTAAATATGGAGTAATAATATAGGTGTTGAAAGTAAATGGTATTAAATATGAAAGGAGAACATCATGAAATTCTTAATTAAAAAATCACCTGATGGATTTATTAAATCCGTAAATGATGAAATCAGTTCTATTTTAAACAGAAATTTTGACAGCTTTTTCCCCGAATATATTTATAACGAGGATGTTGATAAGTATGCCATGCCCGTCGAGTTGCATGAAAAAGATACGGAATACAGTGTAAGGGCAGAGCTTCCGGGAGTTAAGAAAGATGACTTAGATATTGATATTGATAAAAATCACATTACTATTAATGCTAAAAAAGAAGAGGAACACAAAGAAGATACGAAAGGTTATAGAAAATCAGAGTTCCGCTATGGTGAATTTTCAAGAACGGTTTATTTCCCGCAAGAAATTGATGTTGAAAAAACTAACGCAAAGTTGGAACATGGTATTCTTGAAATCACTGCTCCGAAACTTGATGCTGAAAAGGGTGATATTAAGAAATTAAAAGTTAATTAATTACAATGAATTGTTGAAGTGCGGATTGGCTTAAGCCAATCCGCACTTTGTATTAAAATGATTATTCGGTAATGTCATAAAAGTGATAAAACTGGTACGGATATTTGAGTGTGTATTTTTCAAGAAAACGGGAGTATTCGTTTTTTAACCTCTCAAGGTTTTCATTTCGTTTTTTGCTTTTAGGTAGGAATTCTTGCGTATGTACGGCATAATTTTTCCCCTCTTTTGCACAGACTATAAAATATATGGGACAGTCAAGCATAAGAGCAAATTTTAGTGTCCCGAGCGGAAGTTTAATTTTTTCTCCGAGAAAATCCGCTTCATAAACTTTATTGGAGTTTTGAGCGGATACTCTGTCTCCTGCCATAAAAACCAATTCCCCGCCCTTAAGTCTTTCTGATATGAGTACAGATGTTTCAAGGTTTATTTCTTCTACAGGAAAAACGTCGGCATTAACTTTTGTTTCAAAATGCTTTAAGAAATCATTAAATACTTTACACGCATTGGCTTGCAGAAATATATTTACCCGCCTGCCTTTCAATTTATCAATAAGACTTCTCATAATTTCAATATTGCCAATGTGTGTTGTTATAAAAAATGTTCCGTTGTATATTTCGCGGTTATCAAGTATAAATTTTTCCGGGTCCAAATCACCGGCGTATGAAATAAATTTGTCTACAAGTGCATTTCCGTAATTGATAAATTGTCTTAAAGAGCTTTGAAAGGGGGGCTTTTTAATCAGACGGTAGAATTTCATTGAGGCATTCCGTCTTTCTTTGGCGGTAATGAATACGGAAAGTGCAACAAAAAAAGCAATAATTCTAAGCACGGTACTTCCAAAAAGTTTGTAACACCAATAACTTAAGAGCAGTCTTTTCTCTCCTGCTCCTTGTTCCGATAATTGAAACCATTTTTTACTCATCTTTTACACACTCCAAAAGTGTATAATCGTATGCTCCGAGTGAGTCATATACACAATTAATTTTAAGCCCCGCTTCTTTTACGGCTTCTTCCATATCGGTGTACGAATACATTTTGCTGCAGCCGTTAGCCATACAGGTAAAATAAAGTGATGTATGTACAAGTGAATATTTGGCTCCCGAGAATCTTTGTTTATCAATAAAAGGTTCAAGAATGTATATTTTTATATCTTTGCTGCTTGATTTGGCAATTTTTTTCAGAATAAAAACAATTTGCTCCATTGAGAAACAGTCTAAGAATTGGCTCATTACTATTGCACCCGACATATTTGGCAGAGTCGATGTTTCACTCAGCATGTCCGCGGAATGAAATTTGCATTTTTCAAGTTCTTTATCACCGCGTATAAAGTTAATATTCTCTTCCAAATCAATCATGGTAATATCTTGATTCGGGTTATATTTCAGGCAAACTTTTTCGAATTTTCCCGTATTTGCACCTATGTCGTAAATTTTATCAACCGGAGAAATCATCTTGTAGATTATGTCAAAACAGTTATCCGAATAATAATGGTCAAATTCGTACCAACTTTGCCGCATTTTATTCGGGAGTTTTGAAATATAAGGATATATGGTTTTAGCATCGGGGAATATTTCTTTTGTTCCGAGCGGCTCACCTTTGATAAATGATTGTGTGAGCTTTTCGGCTCCCCGATAACATACATCTTTAACAAAATTAAAGTTTACTCTTGTCATCTCGTCGTACAAAAAAGTTTGACCGAGCGGCGTGATTGAAAAGAGGTTTTCTTTCTTTTCCAATAATCCCGTAACCTCTCCGACTTCAAGCAGTGTAGTCAATGTATAATTTGAAAGATTAAGTCTTTGCCTCAATTCCTTATGCGTCAGAGGTGCCTTATCAATTTCCTTTAAAATTCCTGTCTCAAGCATTGAATTTATTGCCTGAAAACTCAGCGGTGAAAACGCTATTTTTTGTGCCTCGGTAAGAGCTTCTATAATTTTTTGTCTGTGTTCAGTTCGTTTCATGCTTTGATTTTATCATAAATAAACTTAACACGTACGCTGCGGTAATTCCCGTACATAGAGTTACACCGAGCGAACTTATGAGTTTGAAACTCGTAAAAGAGAGCAAGAGGAAGGAAAACGCGGTTGAGAATGCCGACATAAACACTGCGTCTTTAGATTTTTCGCTTCCGTACAATCTAAAAATGGAGTAGTCAAGGCTAAAGCCTATAACCAGAAAGAGTGCTATTATATTGAATAAATCCAGTTCGTTGCCTGCAAGCGAAATAAGACTTATGGTGAAAAGAACGGAAATCAGCGGTGAAGCGGAAATTTTCAATGCATTTTTTATCCCGTAGACCAAGCTTAAGTATACAAACAATACTCCAAAAACGCAGGGCAGTAGAAGAAAACAGTGTTTTCTCAATCGTTTCATAATTTTTGAAATCTCATCAGCCACATTGATTGAATCCTTTGTTTTTTCGAATGTTATTATGAATCCCGTATTCTTATCCGTCATAAACACATCCTTAAGCGGGAAGTTATCGGGATTGTATATTTCATAGTCGGGCTGCTCCAACTCAAATCCAAGGAGCTTTTGATAATTTTTCCAATCCTCTTTGTACAGTTGTTTTACAAGATTAATATTCTCTCTCTGGGTATTGGTCGAAGAGACAAAACTGCTGAGGCTGATTGAATTTTTTAGGTTTAATTTTTCTTCTTTTGCGATTATTTCATCCGTATTTGCACCTGAGACCATAACAAATTCGGGCGAAGGTATATCAAAAACCTTTTTATACAACATCTCTGCCCGGAGTAAATTCTTGGGGGGGACATAAAGATTTTTGATATTATCATTGAATTTTATCTTCAAACTTCCCGCAGCAATGACAATTAAAACTAATACAAAAATAACCCGAGCGGGAATTTTAATTTTGGGAAATGTTCCCCTGTTCCCGTCAAACTTAAACATCGGGAGTAATACAAGTACAAAAAGCCAGACTCCGAATAAGCCGAAAGAAGTAAAAATTGCGATTTGTTTCAGGACTTCTATATTTGAAAACAGAAGCACCATAAAAGCAAGAACGGTCGTAATCATTGAAGATGTAAGACTTTTGCGGAAGTTTTTTTCTTTCCCCGTCAAGAAATAATGGAGAGAATAATCAAGGCTTATACCTATCAAAGAGGTTGAGAATACGAACGTTAGTATATGGATTTTTTTAAATATCAGTGAGCAAACGGAAAAACCCGTTAAAAAGCCGAAGATAATACTTAGAGATATCGGAATCAGGATTTTTACGGATTTGAAATAGAATTTGCACAACAAAATTAATGCAAGAGTCGATATCAGACAAATAACATTAATCTCAAAATTTGACTTTGTACTTGTCATATAGGAGTGTATCGGGCTTCCTGTTAAATACACGCTTTTGCCTTTGGTTTTTTCAATAAGGTCTTTTATTTCTTTATCGCTTTTGACCTCCCTATGTATTACGGAATAGAATTTTCCCTCATATTCTCTGTCACTTTCCTGTACGTATTTCAATTTTTGTCTTACAAAGTCTGTTGCAAGCAAATAGGGGTCTTTATTAATCGGTGCCGCATAAATTCCTATCGGATTGTATATTCCTTCCAACCCCTCTTGTTCAAGTTGGTTGTAATTTTTGTTTTTTATAAGCGATTTTTTATTTTCTGACAGAAAATTAGCCGGATATTTTTTATAAATATCAATTATCTCTCCGAAATTCTTATTATCATCCGCAAACTCCGATTTAAGATTTTCGAGCTCATCGAGGGTTTGAGCTTCCACTATAATATTTATTTTTTTTGACGAAATGTCCGCAAGCTTAAGCAGATTTTCTTCAAATTTGGAATGCGGGCTTATAAAAGCCTTCATAAGCTCTGTCTCTACGGGCTTTGTAAAAATTATTGCCGAGAGAAAAAATAGTATTGATATCGTTATAAAAATTATTCTTTTTATCATTGAAACCATATAACCGTTTTTGTTGAATCAGCTGCAAGTATTATCATTTTCGTAATCGCAGTTTGATTAAATTCAATTTCTATTGATTTAAGATAATTAAACGCCGGAGACTCTTTTTTCGGAATCAATCCGAGAGTTTGATTTATGTAATAAAATTGAAAATCTTTTTCCAGTTTGGCGTATGCCTTGTTAGAAATAGCATTTATGATGTTATTAATTTGTTTATATTCTTTTGATGTATATGAAACAGTGCTTTTTATCGGGTATGTGGTATAAAAAGTAACTCCTTTATCTTTTTCGTACTTAAAATCGCCTGAGGATTTAAGAACTACATTAGAAGCCGGAATTGTTTTTTCCTGTCTGAATTTGCACTCCGTGCTGTTTAGTACGGGAATTTGTCCGGCAATGGTTTCAAGGCTTTGCGGGTGTTCAAAAACATTCCCGTAAGCAGGAAAGGTTAATACAAAACAGGCTATTGTTATTAGAATTTTATTGAACAAATTTTTCAATCCCTTCTTTTAATTTTTGCGGAGCTTCATAAATGCTCTCTCCCGTTTTAACCGAAACACCGATTTGCATGGAATTTGCACTCAGTATCTTTTCTCCGTCCGAATAAATATTATACTTTAAGATTATTGCAGGTTCCAGTTCTTTTAGTATACATTCGACGGTAAGGATGTCTCCGAGCCGTGCGGATTTAATATATTTCAAATCCATTTTTACGATAGGATACATGATACCGTCATTGTACATTTGCATGTAATCATAGTTTAATTTCTCGAAAAAATCACATCGGGCAGCTTCAAGATATTTGACATAGTTTCCGTGCCAAACAATATTCATCGGGTCAAGATCATAAAATTCTACTTTTATATTTGTTTTTGAAGAAACGTGTTTCATTACTCTTCCTCATAAATGTTTTTTAGCGGCAGCAACCCTGATGAGTACGTCTTATGCTCATCCGAGTAAGTATAATTTATTCCGTTCGGCAGTTTTTCGATATTTAAGTCCACAATGACTGCGGGACGTATAATATTTGAAAATTTGATTTTTCTTATTTGTCCCGCATTACAGTCGAGTTTGAATGCAACTTTGGTAAAATATGCCGCCCAAAATAGTTGTACAACTCCGGGAAGGATTGGAAAACCGTCGAAATGTCCTTTAAAAAAGTTGCTGTTATTCAAAAAACAGAGCTTGAAACTTGCACAATCTCTCTTGCACTCTCTTTCTATTACCAACGGAAGAGAGAGGTTGAGTTTGAACAAATCTTCTATTGCACCTCTGTCCGTTTTTCCGTTCTCTTTGGTCGGAATTTCGTCCGTAAACTTCCATTTTTGCGGGACTATCTCAAACTTTCTTCTCAATTTTTCTTTCAGAAGTTTGGTGAACGAAAGTTTGTCATTGGAGATTAGGTAATTTATACCGTTTTTGTTAACCTCCACGATAACCGCAAGTTTTCCTTTGTATTCAAAACAACGGCATGCCCTTACAAATCCGCTGTTTATAATCTCCCTCTCCATATCGGATGATACAATCCTTTTTTCCTGAATTTTTAAAACTTGTCCGCACCTGCTTCCAAATTCAATTTCTCTTCCTGAGAGTTTAATTCTGTCCTCTATAATAATAGGGCTTTTGACGGAATATTTTGTATCTATTTTGGTATAGTTTTCGCCTGCCTCCAAGATTTTTATTCCGTTCAGTAATTTCATTTTATCTTCGGGATTTTCTCTATAGGCAATAGTTCCTGTTTCAGTACTGCCGTATATTTCAATGACCCTTTCCGAAATAGTCTGAGCGTATTTGAAAGTTTTTTCCTGCAATTCTGCACCCGCAGCGATGATAACTTTTGGCTTAACAGGCGGAGTTTCATTGTATTTTCGCATGCTTTCCAAAAATGACGGCGTTGTAATTAAAACCGCATTTTCAAATTTGATATCTTCGGGATAATTTATTCTTTCTTCGATAATTCTATATCCGTACAATAAAGGAAAAATATAATGGTATGTGTATCCGAAAATGTGTTTGGGAGTTGTAGTAGAAATAAATACCAAATCGTCGTTGCCCAGATTTAAGGCTTCATAAATATCCCTGCACTCCTCTTTCATATTTTGTACGGACTTTTCAACAAATTTTTCGTTGAGCGTTGTTCCTCCCGTGCGAAAGGTTAGTACACCGTCTTTTGAATTTATGAAATCACTGATTTTTTCTATCATACTTCCTCTTAAAATTGAGTCTTACAATATATTCTATAACAAAAAATGCTCCGACAAGAAAATATGAAATAATTCCGTTGTAAATCATCCAAATATTTTTCGGCATAAAGACAGTGGCAAACGAAATTACAAAATTAATAAACATAAACCCTGACCATAAATATGTAAGGTTTCGTGTATACCGCATAGTATGCTCTCCCGCATCCGGCTCCATTGATAGTGCAATTCTTTGTATGATGGTTTTTTCCTGAAAAATTGATGAAAAGAACACGACAAAAAATCCGAAGTTAACGATTGGAGGGTAAAATTTGAAAAATATAAAATCCGTAAAATGAAAAGCAATTATAACAACAACCATCCCAATAAACGGCAATGCTGCCTTCAATACCTTCACCGCTTTAGTCAAAACCCTTAACACCCCCATATCATAAACCAAACAGTCGGGCTAATCAATAATCAGGCTTTTAAAGTTAATTCCAAAGAGTAAAAATGCGGATTACTCTTGCAATAAAGCGTATACGGCTTCCACAATATCATTTACCGTCTTTATTTTCTTAAATTCAGCAGGGGAAAGTTTCTTGTCAGTGAATTTTTGCATCCTGACCGCAATATCTACGGCATCAATACTGTCGAGGTCCAAATCTTCAAAAAGATTAGCTTCACAATTTATATCACCCTCATTTATTTCAAGTTCTTCAACAAGGATGTTTTTTAATTCATTAAATATCTCTTCTTTTGTAACTTTTTCAGCCATCAATTTTTGACCTCACAAATTCACTGAGAGTATTGATTGAGTAAAAATGTTTTTTGTTCTCTTCTTTGTTGGAGTCCGGCGTAATATTGTATTTTCTCTTCAAAGCCATACCCAATTCAAGTGCATCAATTGAGTCCAAACCAAGCCCCTCATTAAAAAGCGGTTCTTCGTCTTTGATATCGTCGGCGGAAATTTCTTCCAAACCCAACGACTCTATAATTAGTTTTTTTAACTCTGTTTTCAAATCCATGGTTATATTATATCACAAACCGTATAAATATTTTTCAATCTGTTCGGTGATATGTTTTTTTGTAACAATTTCACTTTTATCTTTAAATTCATTTATTCTTATTTCCGAACACTCTTCAATCTCAAACGTTACTGTTTTACTTCCCGCCGCGTAGAACGGCTGATTAATAAAAAGAAAATCTTCATCCGTAAATATTCTAATCGGAACAATGTCTTTATTTGCATTAAGTGCAATCTGTGCGGCTCCCTTTTTTATTTTCGGATGTTCATTCCTTCTGTGCCGTGTTCCTGCGGGGAAAACAATTATATTGAAACCTCTGTCAAGCATTCTCTTTGTTTTTTCTTTCAACTCTTCAAGCTCGACTTCGTTGGTTATAAAAATGCTGCTTATAATGTTTTTTAAAATAGGGTTATGTGCCAATTCTTTTTTTACAAAACAAGTACTCCTCGGAATCAGTCCTATTAGGATGACAATATCAATAAAGCTCGGGTGAGTGGCTACTATAACTTTGTTTTCAATTTTGTTTAATTTCTTGATATCAAGTTTAATCAGCCTTATAAACACCAACAATGCAGTAAAAAATTTCCACAGGGAATGCATAATATCCGAACACAATTCCTTGTTATTTTTAATAAACGGAAATAAGAGAAAATTCAAAAGAACGGCCCCGACACCAAATATGAAGAAGCAAAAAATTGTTATTACCGAACGTATTTGTTTCATTTTTTTATACCTTCAAGAATTTGTATAAAATTTTCAAACTCGTCTTCTGCCTCAATATCTTCAAGCGAACATTTTATTTTCCCGCTATCTTTGGAAATCATGCAAGATACGCTTAACTTATCCGTGTATGTAAATAAAACGTTGTTGTGTCTTGATAACACGGCAGAGGTTATTCCCGCCGAGAGGGATTTCGGGCCCGCAGAAAGTGCAAGATACGGAATGTTTAGCTTTTTAAACAATGTAAAAAATCCGACGGGATAATTGTGCACCGAAGCTGAAAATTGTGCGGGAGAGACCTCTGCGGATTCGGAATACTGATTTATAAGCGTATTTAATCTGTCGACTTCGCCATGCTCTGAGGCGAATATAATTTCTTCCGTATCCTCCGTATAGACCTTAAACATTGTTGTGAGAGCCTGTTTATCAAGCGGACTTAACTTTCTTCTCTGAAGCGGAGGAATGATTGAGACGTCAATATCATCTTCCGATTTGGTGTAATAATAATCTTTAATATAAAATAATTGTTTTTTCATGTTAAAATTATACAATAAATGAAAATCTTAAAGTACAATGCAATATGTAATCTGGGGAGTAATATTGATGAAGTCTTTAATCGGGCTTTGTCGGGTTGCAGCGACCGTTTTACGTTTTGGGGTAAGTGGAGAGTCGGACGGGTGGAGACCGAATTACCCCAAATAAATGATGCGGATTATAATCTGCGGTGCAATCGTCTTTTGCTTGCTGCACTTGAACCGCTTGAAATTGAAAAATACGACAAGAATTCGCTTGCCGTTGTTTGTGCCACAACAAACTCGGGAGTCGAAGAGTACGAAAAAAGCCGTAATCCCAAGCATTACCAAATTGGTAATCCTGCCGAGTTCATAAAAAATTACTACAATCTTAACAATTTCCACACATCCGTATCAACTGCCTGCTCTTCGGGAATAAAAGCCTTTTCAATTGCAAGAGATTTACTTGACTCTGGTTATGCAGAAAACGTTCTTGTAGCAGGTACGGACGGGATTTCCAAGCTCCCGCAGTACGGATTCGACTCATTGGAAATTCTCTCTCCAGAACCTTCTGTTCCGTTTAGTAGAAACAGAAAGGGAATTAATATCGGAGAGGGTGCGGCAGCTTTTATCGTAAACAAGAATAGCGGAATAATTGATATTTCAGGTATAGGCGAAACAACGGATTTTTACCATTCAACGACCCCGAATCCCGAAGGTGTTGAGGCGGAAGAGGCAATAAGGGCTGCACTTGGCGGTATTGCGGACGTCGATTATATAAACCTGCACGGAACGGGGACGGTTGCAAATGATTTAATGGAAGGAAGAGCAGTTCACAAAGTTTTTGGCGAAAAAACTCCGGCAAGTTCAACGAAACCTCTTACGGGGCACTGCCTGGGAGCCGCGGCAAGTATTGAGACCGCACTATGCTGCAAACTGTTGGAGAGTAAAACGACAAAGGTTTTTCCGCATATTTATGACGGAGAGTATGATGAAAATATTCCGAAAATTAATCTTGAAGGCGGCGGGGAAAATACAGTCAAAACCTGTTTGTGCACTTCATTCGGATTTGGCGGTACAAATGCCGCAATTGTATTAAGGAGCTCGGATGAAACACTATGATTTAACAAAAATACTGCCGCATAAACCGCCCATGATACTTCTTGACGATATTGTCGAAGTTAATTTGAAGGAAAAAACTTTGACTTCCGTCTTTAGGGTTTATCCCGAAAAACTGTTTTATGAGGAAGGCAAGGGAATAAATTCGCTTGTCGGCATAGAATTTATGGCTCAAACCATCGGGTGTTATTCTTATTACAAAAACAGTTGTCAAAACCCCAATCCGGGACTTCTTCTCGGAACAAGACTGTATAATAACAAGATTGAATATTTCAAGGAAGATAAAACATATACGGTAAAAGTTTCCGAGGTTTTTACGGATAATGAAATTGTTGTTTTTGACTGTTTAATATATGATGATAATAACGAGATTGCAAGTGCAACGGTTAACGCTTATCAGGGTAAAAACATAAAGGAGTTGTTAAAGGGTGAATGATGTATTAATAACCGGTTCGAGCCGCGGTATAGGAAGAGAAACAGCCTTATATCTTGCAAAAAACGGATACAATATAGTTTTGCATTGTTCCAAAGATAAAGAAAAGCTTGAAAAACTGCGGGAAGAAATTCTTCAAACTGGAGTTAGTGCAAGGATTTTGAGTTTTGATATAAGTAATCGCGAGGAGACAAAACAATCCCTGCTTGAAGATATAGAAAAACACGGAATTTACTACGGTGTCGTGCTTAATGCGGGTATTGCGAAGGATAACCCGTTTCCTGCGATGGAAGACAGTGAATGGGATGATGTGATTAACATAAACCTTAACGGTTTTTATAATGTGCTGAGACCTTTAATAATGCCGTTAATTCAGGCAAAAAACGGACGAATTATTGTAATGTCATCCATATCGGGTCAGTGCGGGAACAGAGGACAAGTAAATTACAGTGCTTCAAAAGCTGGTCTTATCGGTGCGGTTAAAGCATTGAGTCTTGAAGTTGCCAAACGGAAAATAACGGTTAATTGTATCGCACCGGGTATTATTGATACCGATATGACTGAAGATATCCCTGAAGAAGCGATAAAAGCAATTCCTTTGAAAAGGATGGGGACTACAAAAGAGGTGGCAAGCCTTGTTAATTACCTGTTATCACCTGATGCGGGGTATATAACCGGTCAGGTAATTGCAGTCAACGGAGGATTGTATCTGTGAAACGAAGAGTAGTGGTAACAGGCATGGGTATAGCCTCCCCTCTGGGCTCTACATTAAAGAGTGCTTATGAGAGGTTAAAAAAATATGAAAACTGTGTTCAACACTGGGAAAAGCTTGATGAATACGAAAGACTTAATACATCTCTCGGTGCACTTGTTCAAGGGTTTCAAATTCCCGAACATTTTACCAGAAAGATTATGCGTACAATGGGCAATGTTTCCGTAATGGCGGTTGCTACTGCCGAACAAGCCTTGACAGATGCGGGACTTCTGAGAGATAAATGTATTAGTGATGCAGGAGTAAGTTACGGTTCTTCTACGGGTTCTCTTGATGCGGTTTTAGATTTTTATTCAATGTGTATTGATAAAAAAGTAAAACTTTTAAATTCGGGGTCTTATATAAAAATGATGCCTCAAACTGCAGCGGTTAATATTTCTTTGTATTTTAAGACTCACGGACGTTTAATTCCTACATCGACCGCCTGCACTTCAGGTTCAATGGGCATAGGATACGCTTATGAGGCAATAAAAGACGGGTATCAGGATGTAATGATTGCGGGCGGAGCGGAAGAGATTCACCCGACTCAGGTTGGAGTTTTTGATACTTTGTACGCAACAAGCAGTAAAAATGATACGCCTAAACTAACGCCGTCGCCGTTTGATAAAGACAGAGACGGGCTTGTAATAGGAGAAGGAGCCGGAACGCTGATTTTGGAGGAGTATGAAAGAGCCCGTTCACGCGGGGCAAAGATTTATGCGGAAATTATGGGATTTGCAACAAACACGGACGGAGGGCATATTACAAATCCCAATAAGGATACTATGGCTGAGGTTATGCGTAAATCTCTCGAAAGTGCGGGATTGAGCCCCGATGCAATAGGGTACGTTAATGCCCACGGTACCGCAACAATTAACGGTGATATCGCAGAGAGTCTTGCAACGGAAGAAGTCTTTAAGCGTGAGATTCCGATAAGCTCACTTAAGAGTTATACGGGTCATACTCTGGGTGCATGCGGTGCGATAGAAGCAATTTTGGGTATTGAGATGATGAATAACGGTTGGTTTGCTCCGAATCTCAATTTGAAAAATGTTGATGAAAATTGCGGAAAGCTTGACTATATTATGAATGAAGGTCGAAATATAGATTGTGAATACATTATGACTAATAACTTTGCCTTTGGCGGAATTAACACGTCTATTGTGTTAAAAAGGATATAAAAACATTTTATGATAAAAGCCGATTTACATATACACAGCAGCTGCTCGGACGGCAGCGACGATACAAATGAATTGATTGATAAAATTAGCGGGTTGGATGTTTTTGCCTTAACTGACCATGACACAACGGAAGGGTGCAAGGCATTTAAAGAAATACACGGATTTATCCCCGGTGTTGAATTGACCTGTCTTTGCGGCGATATAAAGTGTCATATATTGGGTTACGGTATTGATACGGACACACCTGAACTTGTTGAATTAATTGCCGAGGGAAAGGTATTGCGGCGGCAAAAACTGGAGACAAGAATAAAATATTTGAAAGATGTTTGGGGGATTGTATTAACCCCTGAAGAACGTGATTGGCTGTATTCAAGGAAAAGTACGGTAAAAACTCATGTTGCCAACATACTTGTAAACAGAGGGCTTGCGGATAATAATCTTGATGCAATGAAAAAATATCTTGACGGTTGTAAAACAGGAAATACCCGCTTTGACGGGCGGAAGGCGATTAGTGCACTAAAAGCCGCGGGAGGAGTTGTAATCTGGGCACACCCGTTAGGCGGTGAGGGCGAAAAACATCTTGCAAAAGACGAGTTTTTAAAACGGCTTGATGTTATGAAAGGGTTTGGAATAGAAGGACTCGAGTGCTTTTATTCGAGGTATAACAAGGAAGAAATCGAATTTTTAACCGGGTGTGCAAACACAAATAACCTTCTTATTTCGGGGGGGAGTGATTATCACGGAAGCAACAAAGATATTCCGCTCGGTAAACTCAATGCGGAAGGGCTGCCCGTTGACGGCAGTTTGTTATCCGTTATTCCACGCTTGCAAGCATTGCGTTAATCTCTGAAATTAAATCATCATTATGGGTTTTAACCGCGTTAACAAGAGCTTTTTTCAGCAGTGATTTTGCTTTGTTTGGGCTGTTAAAATCAATCATAATCTGTGCTGCGGATTTGTAATTCAAAGCAATTTCTTCGGTCGAATTGGATTTTTCATAATTTCTTACGGCTTCCGCATAGTATTTTAATGCTTTATCATTCTTTTTAAACTGTACGCACGCATCCGCCGTGTTAGAAAGTACATATCCTTTCATTGAGTTGTCGGTTGTCTGCTCAATGAGTTTGCGGGCAACATCGTAGTACTCAAAAGCATTGAGGTCATATTTGTCGGTAAAAATATTTGCCATTTTGGTCAAAGAATCCGACTGTCCGATTAAATCGTCAGATTTTCCCGCATAAGAGACAGAGGTTAAATAATGGTTTAGTGCGGGTTCAATTTCGTTTATATCGTCATAAATCTGTGCCATGGAATAGTGTGCCCTGGATTTGACGTTTACGTCGGTTGTGTATTGCAATGACTTATTGTAACTGTTTAGTGCCTGAACAAAATGGTCATTGTCATCGTAAATTTTTCCGATTTCAAGACAAATTCTTGATTGGGTTTCGTTATCCTTAAGTTCTTCTGCCCTTATAAAAGCTTCTTTGAACATTTGCATAGCCTTTTGCGGATTGTTTGAAAAGGCTTGCTTTTTGGCTTCAACAAACAGAGACTTAAGTTTTGTATCCTGCGGCACTATTGTTATATTAGGTTTTTTGGATATTGTTTGTCTTGCTTGTTGAAATTCTTCCTCAAGCGTTAATTCTTCGGGTTCTATTTCAATAATATCTTGCTTGGGAAACTCTGATTTTTCCGATAACTGTTCAATATTCTGTTCGGGTTGTTGTTCAACCTGTTGTTCCGGTTGCTGTTTTTGCGGTTCTTTTTCGTTTCTGTCGGGAAATTTAACCAGAAAATTAGGGTTTACTTCTTCTTCGTTATAACTGTAGTTGATTCTTTGCAGAAAAAGTGCATCAAGCCAATTTTGTACAACTTTTGAATCTTTGTTAAGGGTTTCGGATATGTATTTGTCAAGCAAAGATGCGGCAATTTTCAAATTGCTTTGAATAAGATTAACTTGCGGCTGCGGTTCGCGAACTTGCTGTTCAACGATTTGCAGATAATGGTTAACCTGCTCTTCAATATCTGCCGGAGTTGCAATTGCTTTAATTGTATTTCTGAAATCTTTTAAAATCTGAGCAATATTAACTTTATTGCTTCTTGCGGGTTTTGGGGCTGCAGGAGCGGGATGTTCTTCAATCGGCTGATATCCTGCCTGTGCCGCCTGATATTGCATCGGATTAATCTGATGCGGATTATACATTACGGGAGTTGCCGCACGTGAACCGTAGGGCTGTCCCTGTGGATAAGCATTGTTTGCGGGAGAATATATTGCACGGCGTGCGGGAGCTTGTGCCTGAACATCTTCGGCACGACCTCTTGCAACAACTTCACGGTGTTGCTGCTGTTGTTGGTCACGGGCATTCTCGTTATGACCGTCTTTGTCGAGGCCTTCGTTCCCTGCGTTATAGTTGCCTGTTTCCCTCTGTGGATAGGGTCTTGGGCGTATTGTATTCATTGTGTTAAACAATATAAACCTCCTTTAGTAATATCGGTCGTTTGAAGCGGGTTCTTTACCGTTTTATATGAATTTCATACGTTTGTATGATATTATTTTAATGACCGTATTTGAGAAGTCATGTTTTTGGGTTAGAATGTGTTTATGTTAAAGAATAAGAATATTTTAATCGGAATTACGGGCGGTATTGCAGCATACAAAATCTGTGAACTTATCAGAATGTACAGAAAATCCGGTGCCAACGTAAGGGTTGTTTTAACACCGAATGCACTCAATTTTGTAACAAAACTGACTTTGCAAACGCTTTCCAATAACGAAGTTTATATTGATAATTTTGAGATAAAAGAATACAAGCCCGAACATATTGCACTTACCGAGGCGGATATTTTTGTCATTGCTCCCGCAAGTGCAAATACTATATCAAAATTAGCGAACGGAATATGTGATAATTTACTTTTATCCACTGCGTGTGCTTTCAATAAGCAGTTTTTGATAGCTCCCGCAATGAATAATAATATGTGGGAAAATCCTTTTGTGCAGGAAAATCTGACAAAACTTAAAAACAGGGGATTTTACATTCTTGAACCCGATGAGGGATATCTTGCCTGCGGAACGGAAGGCAAGGGCAGGATGAGAGAGGTAAAAGACATTTATAACGCGACTGAAGAAATTTTTGCGGAGAAGTTGAAGGGCAAAAGAATTTTAATTACCGCGGGCGGAACCAGAGAAAAAATTGATCCCGTCAGATATATTTCAAACTCTTCGTCGGGAAAAATGGGCATAGCACTTGCGGACAGAGCCTTTGAAATGGGAGCGGAGGTTACTTTAGTCTCTACCTTTGCTGTAAATAAAGGATATAAAAATATTGTAACTCCGACGGCATTGGAGATGGAATCGGCAGTAAAAGAAAATTTGTTAAATCAGGATTGCGTTATTATGGCGGCTGCGGTTGCGGATTACAGGGTTAAAAATTATTCGGAACAAAAGATTAAAAAAGGAAAAGAGGAGAGCTTAACTCTTGAGCTTGTGAAAAATCCCGATATTTTAAGAGAAATTTCGGGTACTAAAGGGGTTAAGATTGTCGGATTTTGTGCCGAAAGCGAAAATTTGATTGACAATGCCAAAACAAAAATTCAAAACAAAGGATGCGACTTGTTGATTGCAAATGATATCTCAAGAAAGGATATCGGGTTTAACAGCGATGATAATGAAGTTTACATTATTGACAAAAGTTTAAATATAAAACATATTGAAAAAGAGAGTAAACAAAATATAGCAAGACGCATTTTGGAGGAAATTTTTGAATAAATATGAGATTGTACGCAGAATTGAGGAGTTTGCACCTTTAGACACTCAGGAGGCTTGGGATGCAAGCGGCTGGGGGGTAGGGGTAAATGTAAACAGTAGCCTTGACTTACCAACTAGTCCGCATGGTGAAAAGGGGGTAAATGTAAACAGTAAGCTTGAGTTGCAAGTTACCCCGCACAATAAAGAAAATGATTCATCTATGCTAGTGGCAGAAGTTAATAAAATTCTTTATGCCCTGACCGTTACGGATGATGTTGTCAAGCAGGCACGGGAAGCGGGTTGTGATATGATAATTTCGCACCATCCTTTATTTTATGTTCCGCTTGAGTATAAAGATATTAATATTTACTCTGCACATACCAATCTTGACAGAGCGGAAGGCGGTACAACGGACACGCTTATTAATGAATTGGGGTTTAAAAAAAGTTATAATGATGATTTTGCAAGGGTTGTAGAGCTTGATGAGCCGATAACGGTGGAAGAGTTAAAAAACAGGCTTTTAAAAATTTCACCCAAGCTAAGATATGTCAATAATTTGGGTGTGGAAAAAGTCCGTACTATCGGATTTTGTGCAGGCTCAGGCTCGGAATTTATAGGCAAGACGGATGCGTTTGTTACGGGAGATGTCAAGTTCCATACCGCATTGGAAGCAAAGTCGGTTATATTTGACATAGGGCATTTTGAGAGTGAAATTTTTGCACCGAAGCTGCTTGAAAAGATTGTCGGGATAAAGGGAGTAATCGCAAATGAGAAAAGTCCTTTTATTTAGTATTTTGATATTTTCTGCACTGAGTGTCTTTGCGTATGAAACAATCATAATAAAATTTCCCGACAAAGAACTCTGGGTGAAGGGATATTATAAAAAAATCGGTAATGAGGCTCTTTTGCAGTATGTTCCGAACGGACAGAGCAGCAATAATTGGACCCGTTCAATCGTTATACATTCTTACAAACATTCCGAGTTTCCCATAAATGTTTTTTTGCATAACAGTTCAGCCAAACTTCTTAAGGCTAATCCGACTGCAAGATACAAGACACTCAGACTTACGCAAAATGACGCTATTGTCGGCAGATGTACCGAAAACTACGGCAAAGTTCAGGCTCAGTGTGAGTTTTATCGGGTAACAAGAGGGTACGAAGGTATTGTTACAATACATTATATGAACAAGAATAAAGATGATTTTATGGCACATTATAATCAGTGGTATAACATAATCAAGAGAGCAAAACTCTATAACAGCTATTATCGTGATGACAGGATGCTTGACAAGGCGGAATATTTTGAGTTATAAAAAAGACCGATGTTTTCAATCGGTCTTTTTTTATTCTAGTAATTAATTTTGTAACCTTCTTCTATAACCCTTGCAGTACAACCCGTACCATTACCTTTAACATTATTACTTTCGGGTCTACAAGTCCTCCAACTTCCGGCAGAACCATTATCCCAAATATCAGTTGTTCCTCTATTATCATATATAGAAGTATCTTTACTACCTATTGGATATAAAATACCATCGGAACCCAAATAGAAGTGGAACATATCTCTCCCTATAGTATTTGGGGGATTTTTCCCGTTGACATCAATAAATAAGTCAGCTGCATCAGAAATTAAAGCTCCTCCCACTTCAATAACTGCATCAATTGCATCCTGTGTTCTCCTGGATTGATTATCACCGTTAGCAAAAGCACGCAAAAATATAGTTGCTCCGTTTTTTAATTCAAGAGCAAAACAGTCATCAATTGTCGTTACATAATCACCTGTACCTCCTGAGTTTGTCAAGCCATAAAGTCCTTTGTTATTATAGTATATTTTACCTGTTTCTTTTACATAACCAGTAATTTGCATATATTGTCCCAAGCGTCCTGCAAATGCAGCTATGTCATCTTCATTTGAACTTATATCTATCTTTCTTGTGTTATTTGAATCATCGGGATTTCCGTTGTCTTCCCACTCGGCCCCCTGAACAACTCCCCAGGCTTTTGTACCGTATAAATTTGGTGCACCTTCTCGGGCTATCATTGTTGTTAAAGCATTTTCCAGAGTGGAAACAACAACAGAAAGCTTTGCCGCATTAGCTTCATTTTGCCCGCTTTGGACTAAAGCAGGGATAGTAAGTGCCGCAATTACACCTATGATACCCAAAGTTATCAAAACTTCAGTTAATGTGAAACCTCGTTTGTTCATCATATAAAAACTCTCCTAATTTCTATGCTACATCTCTATGATAGCATATTGAACAAGCTTTGTGAAGCATAGAGGCTAATATATTTTTGAAAAAGATAAAAAGAATTCGGAAATTACGTTAATAAGCATGGGTAAAATCCAAATCATTATTGCAGCTCCAAAAACAGGTTTAAATAAGAAGCTTAATTGAAATACGTTAACCTGCGGTGCGGTTTTGGAGATTACACCCAGAATAATATCTTGCCCCAATGTCGCTAACAGAACGGGGGAAGCTATTTGTAAGCCCATATATAAAACATTGGAAGTCATTGTTACAAGATAATCTATATTTATTATTTTTTCTAACGGTATACTAACCGCATAAATCGGAAATATCTCAAAACTTCTCATCAGAGCATTAAACATCCAATAAAAACCGCCGAGTTGTATAAATATACATATTCCCAAAAGAGTTATCATACGGCTTAAGATGGATGTCTGACTGTTTGTTGTAGGGTCCATGACCATGGCTGAGGATAAGCCCATCTGAGTATTAATCATATCTCCGCCCGCTTCTATTGCCAGAATAAGCAATTGGGCTATATATCCTATAATTGCACCTACAGCAAAATTTAATAATAAAAGAAGTAAAGGCGAAATATCGCCGGGAGGTGCCGCGGGCTTTAATATAGGTGTTATCATCAGGGTTAATATGAAGGTCAGAGCAAGTTTTACGAGTCCCGCAATCTCTTTTCGGTTAAATACAGGAGCGAACCTTATAAACCCCAAGAGCCTTGCAAACACAATGAAACCCGCTGAAAACCAACGTTCAAAATCAGGAAACATTACGGCGATTTGCGAAACTAATTGATCCATGTTTTACCGCCTTCCCTGCTCAACCCCGGCGGCAGGTCAAGTTCATAGTCATAAACCTCCGGCGGAGAATCAATTTGGAGAATGTCAAAACCCGCCACATCGTCAATAATGGTTTTTTCCTGCGTGATATGAACATTAAACACAAATTTTTCTTTATTGTTCTTAAGTACCGAAAAACGCGTGGACCCTTCTTTCAGAGGATGGATAATCAAAGTATTTTTTTCATTCATTACCGTTATAAGCGGATATACGTCGACTATGTCATTTTTCTCGATTTTAATATCAGAAAGTTTTCCGTCAGTAGAAATTACACAGTCCTCAAATGCCTGTGCGGGAAGGATTACTAAACAAAGTAAAAATAACAGTCTCTTCATTATCTGCCTAACATTTTATTAATTTCCATGAAGTTGCCTTTTGGCATTGGTGCTCTCGGAGCAGTATCATATTTAATCTTTTGTGCTTTATCAATATATGGAACTTTACCCGGATTTTTCATGACCTCTTTAACAGTAGGAGCATCTTTAAAAGAATCTTTCATTTCTCCCTCAAACGGTGTTGTATACTTGTAATAATCCGCAGGAAGTACAAATGCATCATTTTTTGGTACTGCGTTAAATGCTAATGCCGCCCCTTCGGAAAAGAGGTTGGTAAGCAGTTTAATAAATCCCATGCCGCCTATAATTATAACCAGAAAGACCGCAAAAATCTTAGGAGCGGCGGCAATCGTTTGTTCTTGCACCTGTGTAACCGCCTGAATAATACCTACAACCAAACCGATTGCCGCCGCTGTGAGTACGCAGGGCATTGAGATTGATAGCATTACCATAAAGCCTTTTGCCAAATATTCAGTTAACATTTCCATAATTAATGTCCTTCTTTTCGGTGAGCAGCAGTTGTGAGTTTATCGAATTTATCAATCAACCGTCCGCTCGGTTAGTTATAACTCTGAACCAGCCCCTGAACGATTAAAGCCCAGCCGTCAACCGCAATGAATATAAGCAATTTAAACGGCAGTGAAATAATTGTCGGAGACAACATGAACATACCTAATGCAAGAAGTATGTTTGCTACAACAAGGTCAAGCACGATAAACGGAACGAAAACAACAAATCCGATTTCAAATGCTGTTTTCAGTTCGCTTAAGATGAATGCCGGAGCAACTTCCCATATAGTTATATCTTCGGGCGATTTTGGCGGAGTTTTTCGTTTAAGTTCCACAAAAAATGCCAGGTCGGTTTCTCGGGTCTGTTTCATCATAAATTCTTTTAAAGGCTTGGACCCTTCATCTATTGTTGCAATGAGATTACCCGTCTTTTGGTACGGTACGGAGCCTCTTTCATACATTTGTTGAAAAACACCGCCCATCGTATAAAACGTTAAAATCATACATAACCCTATTGTTACGATTGCGGGCGGAACTTGTACGCCCATGGCTGTTTTGAGAAGCGAAAATACAATTGTAAATCTCAAAAAACAAGTCATACAACAGAATACAAACGGCAGAAGCGAAAAAAGCGTCATTACCGTCAGCATTTGTAAAACAGGATTCATATCTTTTATTACAGAGTCCATATTATTTATCCTTTAACTTTAATTCTATCCGCAAGATTTCTCATAACCGATTTTTCCGTATGCATTAAACTTGATTGTATGCCTATTTTAGGGGTTGGCGAAATATCCGGCTTGAAATCAAATTCTTCCCTTGTTTCCAACTTGGAAATTAGGGTGGTTTTATCGACATCCCCCGCAATTAAAAACTTTTCTTTTCCCGCTGCGACTATATAGAGTGTTTTTCTCGGTGCAAGCGACATTGTATCAAGGACTTTCAGGCATTTGGATTTATGGTTGCCGCCTGCTGACGTTGCGTTTTTGAAAATAAGCAGTGCAATTGCCATAACTCCTGCCATAGCGAGTGTATATACAATAAAGTTTGCTAAATATCCCATATATTATCCTCTCGGGTTCATACCCGTATATTTTTTAATTATTCATCTCTCCAAGTCAAGCTTCTTGTCCGTTTTCGACTTCAAAATCACTGTAGTCAAAATCTTCTGCTTTTTCTTCCGCCGCTTCAGCTTCTTGTGTCGGAGCCGCAGATTCTTCCTGAGGTGCAGAGTCATTAACCTTTTCGATTCTTACGCCAAATCTGTCGTTAATAATAACAAGCTCACCGACCGCAACGATTTTGCCGCCTACTTTTAAGGAAACTTTGTTATCATAAACGGAGCACAAATCTACAATCAAGCCTTCTTCAATACTTTTCAGCTCTCCCAAAGTAACTTTTACTTTATCAAATTCAGCCGCCATGTCTACTTGAATGCTGTCCCACAAATTAGTATTTGTATTTTCTTCCATGCCGCCTCCTCCGCCGGTATCATAAGGTACTATAATTTTTTCATTTGGTTTCACTTTAAACTTTTGTACGATATTTTCACACATAAGAGTCATTTCTGACGAGTCGCTGTTTTCAAAAACAACAATATCACCAACATCCAACCGTTTTATATCCGCAACGGGGAATGTTGTTGTCCCGAGAAGCAAGTCTACATCAACAAAACTGTTTGAAAAATCTTTGTCGCTAAATCGGGGTTCTTTTCTTTCTATCTCTTTCGGACTTAGGATTTCTTTCGGAACGGAAATAATGAACTTTGCCGCACTGTCAGAGATTTCACTCTTTACAAAATATGTAAGGTGCAGTATTTCGCTGTAACGTCTGTGAGGTTCAATCGTAAAATTCGGGGCAAGAGATTCATATAAAAAATCGTTAAAAGCCGTTATAATGCGGGCTTCCAACTCGGTTACTTCCGTCAAATCGAACCGTCTGTTATTTTTCCCCAAAACCTTGTCTAAAATAACGTTTATTGCTTCTTGCGAAATTCTTATATAAACGTCATTTTTGGCATTAATTTTAACCTTGGTTACGAAAAATGTTTCGTTTTGGGCAAGTACGTTCATATTTGTACTGATTGACTCAAGTTTGTATTCAAAACCGTCATAAAAAAATTCACTGCTGCAATTTTTCACAACAGGTGTAAATACCGAATCGTACCATGCAAACTGTTTATATAATTCGTCAAAAAATACGGAATTTATCATACCATACCCTACTATAGTCCAAGACTATGATAAAGTATTTAGAAAGGATGTACATCAACTGTTTAGAGGAAATTTATAACACTGATTTAAAAGAGGAGGCACGGGAAATGCAGCAAACTCAAAAACTTAAATCAGCCTATGCTTTTTAACAATTTGACAATCTCTTCTGCCGCATTGTATTTTGCAAGATGTGAGGCATTTTGTTTCAGATAATTCATTTTAATCGGATTATTTAACAACTCCATTATTGTTTCTCTGAGCCTGTTCGGTTCAAGTTCTTTATCCTCAATATATATACAAGCACCCATATCAAGCAGATACTTTGCGTTAATTCTCTGATGATTTGCCGCGGCATAAGGGTACGGTATTAAAATCGGAGCTGTATCTGAAGCACAAATCTCGGACAAACTCAAAGAACCTGCTCGTGAGACAACAATATCGGAGGATTTTAAAACCGAGACCATGTCCTCAAAATAAGGTCTAATGATTATGTTTTTGTCCTGCTCAAAAGAAGGATAAATTTGCCGCACTCTCTCTATCACATCTTCGTAATTTTTTTTGCCTGTCTGAAAGATTATTTGCAAATTCATCTCTTGCGAAAATTCTTTCAAAAGTTCAATAGTTGTGTTGTTGACGGACTTTGCTCCTTGTGACCCCCCCATAATGCATAGTGTAACTTTGTTGTCCGAAAGCCCCAGTGTTTGTTTTGCATCTGTTTTTGATATTGTTTTGAATCCTTCCCTTATCGGGTTTCCTGTTACAACTGATTTTTTATTGGGGATATATTTTTTCGCATTCTCAAACGCGAGTGTTACATATTTTGCCCTTTTTGAAAGTCTTCTTGTCACAAGCCCCGGCATAGCGTCACAGTCGTGCATAATATAGGGTGTTTTAGTAATGATACAGGCAAAAATCATTGGTGCCGAAACGTATCCGCCCGTTGCAAAAACCGCATTCGGTTTGTATTTTTTTATATATCTTATTGAACGTATTATGGCTTTAACGAGTTTTATGCCCCACATAAACAGACGCGGACTTAGTTTTCTCGGCATGCCTTTAATACTTACGTGCAGGAACTTGTATCCCTTTTTTGTAGCAAGTTCAAATTCCATATTACGTTTATTTCCTACATAATAAACTTTTGAATCCGTGAGTGCATCTGCTATTGCAATTGCGGGATAAATATGACCTCCTGTGCCTCCGCCTGTTACGAAGTAGGTGCTATTGTATATTTCTGACATTTCCGAACCTTACCCTCTTTACATTATCTTTTGATATATTTAACAAAATTCCTACCATCCATAATGATACCATAATGGATGAACCGCCGTAACTTATAAACGGCATCGGTACACCTGTTGCGGGAACAAATGAGCTTGCGACCCACATATTAAGAAATCCCTGAAAACATATTGAAAAAGTCAGACCTAATGCAAGCAGTTTTCCGTACATGTCCTGACATTTTACCGCAATTACAAAACCTCGTTGTAATATTGTCCAAAATAAACATATAATTAACAGGCAGCCGATAAATCCGTGTTCTTCTCCTATTACTGCAAAAATAAAATCCGTATGTGCCTCAGGAAGCCAAGCAAGTTTTTGTTTTGAGCTTCCGTACCCGACTCCGTAAAGTCCGCCGGACGCGAATGCAACAAGAGATTGGATTATATTGTATCCGGCACCCAACGGATCTGCTTCGGGATGAAGCCAGGTTATAATTCTTGAAGATTGATACCCTTTTAAGCCTTTAAAAAGTAAAAGCGGAATGAGAGCACAGAGCCCGTATACAATAAGTTGAATGGAGCCTCCCGCACATATATATATGGCAATTGAGGTTGCAAGCAAAAGCAAAACCATACTCAAGTTTGGCTGAGTAAAAATAAGAGCCGTCATAATGAGTATCGGTATAAATGCAGCTACAATTTTGTTGTTGTCCAAAAGGTTTGTGTTTTTATAAAATACTCCCGCAAGAAGCATTACAACAGCAGGTTTTGCAAACTCGGACGGTTGTAAACTCAGAGGACCTATATTAATCCATCTCTGTGCACCGTTAACCGTTACACCTGCAACTTTAACCAGAATCAGCATAATAATGACAAAAGCCGCAAACGGCAGCGTATAGGTCATAAGTTTTTTATAGTGAAAATTTGATAAAAATTTAAGCCCGATTAATCCGACAATAACCCCGAAAATCTGTTGAATGAGAAATCGTGCCGGATTGAGCCCCATCTCTATACATTTTGGAGCACTTGCCGAAAAAATAGACATAAGCCCTATAACAACAAGAAAAATCACCGCAACCATAAGCGGTCTGTCCGACTGCATATTTTGAGTACTCATTTTTTCGGTGTTGTTATTTTGAAAGGACATATTCTTTAAAAACTTCTCCTCTGTGTTCATAGCTTTTGAACATATCGAAACTTGCACAGGCGGGAGAGAGAAGCACTACATCAGGTTTTAGGCTTATTGCTTTATCAACGGCTTCCTCAAGCGTGTGTTCTTTTATTATATTACTAAATCCGTTTTTTACCAGATTTTCTTCAAACCTTTCGGTCGCCTCTCCAATGAGTAAAACAGTTTTAATATGCTTATTTATGGACTTGCACATCTCGGTTAAGTCGGTGTTTTTGTCCCTTCCGCCCAGAATAAGGGCAACATCCTGATTGTTAAAAGAATCTATTGCAACAATTGAAGCTTCTGGATTTGTTGCTTTAGAGTCGTTGTAGAAGGTTATGCCGTTCATTTCACGCACTTTTTCCAATCGATGTTCAGGGGATTTAAAGCTCATAATTTTGTCGCGAATATCTGCATTATTCATCCCCAAAAGTTTTGCTATAATTATTCCGCACATAATGTTTTGGTAATTATGGTGTCCGACAAGAGGACAGTCGCTCAGCCGTATTATTTCTTCCCCTTTGTAACAGATTGCATTGTCTTTTATTCCGCAATCTTTTTCATCATCAAAAAATACGACATTTTTACATTGTTTAGCAAACTCTCTCAGTCTTTCATCCTTAGCATTTAATACCGCAAACTCTGGTTCCTGAGGCGGAAGAAACAGTTTAGCCTTGGCTTTAAAATAATTTTCCAGTCCATCATGCCAGTCAATATGGTCGGGCGTAAAATTTGTCCAACAGGCAATTTTTGCCTTGAATTTTTCTGTCATTTGTGCCTGAAAGGAACTTACTTCACACACCAAAAAATCGTGTTTTTCATCCGCTAACGAAGACGGAGGAACACCTATATTACCACAAACCGGAGCCGAAAATTTTTGACTTAAAATATGTGAAACAAGAGATGTAGTAGTAGTTTTGCCGTTTGTTCCGGTGATTGCAATGAACGGAGTTTTTGTATTAATGTATGCAAACTCAATTTCGGAAATTATCTTTATTCCCTTTTCGTTCAAACGTCTAAAAATATCAGATTTGGGCGGAATTCCCGGACTTGTTACGGCAAATTTCGCTCCCTCAATAAATTTTTCGCTATGTCCTCCGGTCTCTATTTTTATTCCCTTGGATTCTAAATCTTCAAGCCTGCTGCGGTATTCTTCACGTATATCGCCGATACTTTTAGATTCCGTTATGTATACGTCATATCCTTTATTTACTGCACACTCGGCGGCTGCAATACCGCTGTTGGACAAACCTAAAATTAAAACTTTTTCTCTCATAACTATTCTCCAAATCGTTCTAATTTTAACGCAAACATTAACTTACCGTGAATATTTTTTATAAAATAAAATTCAAAATAACCGCTGCAGCGGAAAAGATAAATGAAACAAGAGTAAACTCTTTTACTATCCTTGTTTCGGAATGTCCGCAAAGTTCGAAGTGATGATGAATGGGTGACATTTTGAATATCCTTTTCCCCGTGAGTTTGAAACTTGTAACTTGCAAAATTACGGACAATGTTTCTATAACAAACACTCCTCCAAACAAAGCCAAAAGAATTTCGCACCTTCCGACAACCGCTAACGTGCCCAAAAGTCCTCCCAGTGCAAGAGAGCCCGTATCTCCCATAAACACCTGAGCCTTAGGCTTATTGTATTTTAAAAATCCGATTAAAGCACCTATTACCGTTGCCGCGACAATTGCTGCGGCATTATGACCGCCCGCAAATGCAATCAGACCGCAAGCAAGAAATGCGGGAATCCCCGTTGATGCTGCCAAACCGTCAAGCCCGTCTGTCAAGTTATATGCGTTAGAGGCTCCCGTTACTACAAAAACCGTAAAAACAGGATATAAAATTCCCAAATCGAAAGTCTTGTAGCCGAGAGTTATGACCGTACCATAGTGCTGCATTGCATAAACCGTAGGGATAAGTGCAATCAAAATTTGTCTTATTAATTTTCCTCTCGGGCTCAAACCCTTGTTTTCGTGACCTTTTAGCTTAAGATAATCATCCTGAAATCCCGCAAGAGCCATAAATAGAAGCGTAATTATGATTATCCAGGCAGAATTGTCCATCTGTTGAGCCATAAGAAGAGTAATAATTGATGCAATGATTATTGCGGCTATTATAAAAACTCCGCCCGTTGTAGGAGTGCCCGCTTTTTTTGCGTGAGCTTCGGGTGCAACGTCCAAAATATATTGACCGATTGTTTTCTTTCTTAAAAAATCTATGTACGGTACACCGAACAGAAGGCATAAAACCATACTCAAAAGCAACGCTACCGCAAACATTATCATAATTAAACTTCTCCTTATTATCCTACATATTACCTCAAAAAGAAAATGATGTATATATTGACTAAACCACCCAAAAAGTGTTAGAATTACTACACCGAAAGGGGATAAATATGAAAATAACGGAAGGTGCAAGTCCGTATGACAGTATAAGAAAAAATGCTTTTCTGCACAATGCTAATTTAGACTCCGACTCCATTGTTTCAAAAGAACAAATAGAATCGACACTTAATCATTTGGATGATTGTATACATAATCCCACAAGAGGTTTATTGGCAAGAAGGGAACAACAAAGCCCAATCCCTGATTCTCCAAAATTTTTAACAAATCAGAAGATAATGTTTAATTTCCCGGAAGTGAAGGAAAAAAATGACATTTTTGTATCTCAGTACAAAAAACTTTATCCCAAAACGGGTAAGGCACGTATGAATTTGATTGACTGCCGTTTTGTGACATTGGGTGAAATTATACCCAAAATGACAAAGTTGCAAAAATTTGCATTTAAACTTTATAATTTTTAGCCTGTTTTTGTGTAATACGTGCATTTAACATTGGAAGCAATAATCCCAGAACAATTGCAGAATATGCAATTCCCGATATATGTGCAAGGTTAAGTTTCCACATATTTTTATTCGCAAACTTGCTTCCCTTAGCGGTTATTTCATTATGAGTCTTTAGCGTCATATCATTAAGCCAAAACTTTATTTTTCTAAACCCGAGCGAGCGGGATTGAGGGTTCGGCTTAATAACTCCATGTGCTTTGTCGGCTTTCGGACTATAGTTAAATAAATTTTCCCCTTTTCTGTCCAAAAGGTTTGCAACCCCTTTGGCAACAAAACCGCCCAAGACAAGCCAGTTAAGAAAACCTAAATAATCTCTTGTCATAGATTCTCTAAGTTCGGTTCCGTTATCTGCTGCCAAAAATCTTCCGATGATTGTTGAAGCATAAACGGTTTTAATAGCATTGCCGCTTGTAACGGGCCCGGAAAATTCAAGTTTTCGGGCAAACTGCTTAAGGTTTTTTACCCCCATTGCACTGAATACCATGCCTGCCATTAAAACACTTGCACCAATCTTTTTGTACCAAAGAGTTTCATCCTTTTTAAGTTCTTTTCTTAATTCTGACGTAAAATCAACATCGCCTACAAATCCCTTTTTTCCTGTTCGTTTTTCGGTGATTTTGCGATTTATGTATTGATTAGTAAGTCCGAGCACGCAAGAGCCCGCAATGGCACCAAAAGTCTTTATCTTATTAACTTTTTTAATTTTATTAATTATTTGTTCCGTATCTTTTTTCCCGAGAACATCTTTCCCCATATCAACCGTATCACGCAGAATGTTTTCTAACTTTGCGGAAAGCTTGTGACCGTTAATATTTACTTCAGTATTTCTTTCCGCTCCGAGTGCATTGGTGAGTCTCATCTCCATTATAGATAGGGCGTTCTTTTTATCTGTTTGTGAAATATTTTTGTCTTTAATTATTTTTGTAAGAGTATTTATAAACCCCTCTTTTGATTTCAGATTTTCAGCAGTGGTTTTGTAATCTTCGTTTTTCCAGTTTATTTTTTCCCAACCTTTTTCATCAATCCATTCGATATTATTCCAATCGATGTTTTTAAATTCATTGATTTTTCTCCCGTCATGCCCTGAAAGATTTTTCAATACGTTTCCCGCATATCCCTCTACAGTTCCGTTCCAAGCTGCATTCAGCGTGTCTAAAGAATCTCGGGTGTACCAACTTTTAGGATTAATTTTATAATCTTTTGCCGCTATTTTGGCAATTATTCCCGCAAAAATTCCGGCAGATAAACAGTTAATAAAAGTTCCGCAAGCTTCTCTGAAAAAAGTTTCGGCACCGGCATACTTATTTCTTGCTTTAGTGTCGTAGTACGTTCTCGGGATAACCATTGCACCAATATCAAGTCCGACTGCGTTAACTATTTCGTTCTTGTCACAGCATCTTAACGCTGCCGTCAGCACTCCTGCTCCTTTGAAATTTAAATTATTGTTTGTAATTTTCATATTTTACCCTTTCAACAAAAAAAGGTCCCGTTTATTAATAATAAACGGGACCTTATGAAAAACTTGGTTTGACTTAAAACTTCACATCAAAATATCACCAAAGTCCCGACGACCCGGATGATGAGGATGATGAATTGTTTAAGTATAAATTTTGCATAGAATCAGTATACAATTATTTTTTCATTTTTGTCAACTCTCTGTCTGGTCAATAAGGATAAATATCCTCTCATAGATATTACAGGGTAGTTTACAGATTTTCGTAAATTTCATTAAACTTTTCAATTCTTTCAAAATTCCAACTTGAATCATAGTTGATGGCATTTTTTATCAATAAATTCCAACTTGCCGGATTTTTGGTATACAAGTTCAAAGCCTTGAGAACGGTTGACAGATAAATTTGGTTGCCGTCATCATTAGTGAACAATGATGTTTTTGTTTTAAATCCGCATCCGTTAGTTATGTCATCAAAGATATCCGCAATTGTGTCGTTATAAATTCCGCTTCTTGATGCAATGGGAATACATCCGTATTTCATTGCTACATAATGGTCCGAAGTTGTCACATTCATCCTTTGCGGAAGAAAAGTCATATCGGAAGAAGCAAAAAATTGTGCCTTATTGACCTCACCGTCAATAAATAACCAACGACCTTTAAACGCAGAATTTTTGTTTAAAAACTCGACCCACGATTTTATATAATGATTTTTTAACCCGTCAGAAATATTAACTATTACCTGAATATTTTTGTTTTCTTCAAACAATTTGAGTATCGTATTTAGTGCGATATCAACACCCTGAGCAAATATATCGGGCGTAAATGCGGCAAACACAAGCGGGGCATTATAAAAAGAGTCTAAATAGCCGCAGATTGCATGATTCTCTGATAAAAACAAACTTATATCGGTAAATTTGGTTCGTATTCTCTCTTCAGAGAATTCTTTAAGAATATAAGTTTTGTTTCGCAAACGCAGTTCTCTAAAATTCTCCGAATTAAACGGTTGATAGAGTCTGACTTTTGGAATTGTGCAGCCAAAGGAAATGTATGAGCTTTTTGATTTTGTTTTTTCAATTCTCGGGTACATTTTCCCTGAAAGTTCAGGTCGCTGAAAAATTTCCCGATAATACGTTTTGGATACAGTGCCCCATGAATCGGCTTTTTTTATGGAAGAGAACATGGGATTATAAAACACTTCATCGCCGTATGCCATCTGCGGAAAGAGTTTAATCACACGGGCATTCATTCGGTTAAACAAAATATTTTCATCAATATCTTCACATTTATCAATATACTTGCGAAACTTGAAATAGTTTTGGTATATGAACTCCAGACATTCCCGCATCTGATAAAACCGTTTTGAATTATGTAAATTAAAGAGCGATGCAATACATTTTTTAATCATCTTATCTCTGCAAAGTTTTTTCATATTTTGCCTGTTAACCAGATTTATTGCTGCCCAAAAACTTTCTAATTTATTAAGTTCTATTTGAGAAAAATCATCTGCGGTTTGAAAAACTTTAAGATTATTTCTGCGTTCAAATTCTGCCCCGAGGAAAAACGGGATATTATCTGCATGAACAATATCGGGTTTTAATTTTTCCGCACAAACTCTTGCAGCCTTAATAAACGGTGCAAGATATTGAAACCTTGTCATATCCTGACCGGAAAAAGCCGTTGAATACAGCCCGTATACTTTTATATTATCTCTGTTAAGCGGAAGTTCGTACAACACTGCCGTATTCATTCTGTTTTGCAAAAAAAATTCAAACCGAAACTTCTCACTGCCTTTTATTTTGTCAACGGGCTGCAAGACTTTTATTTCTTTATCGGGGTATTGTTTTTGAAAAGCCAAAATATAATCAGACGGGATGTTTTTTAGTGTTATATACAAAATTTCTTTAAAATTTTTCTGTTTTTTCTTTCTCAAGAAGGAGGAAACAGCTTTTCTTATCAATCTGAATTTTGTTTTGAAATCGTACATCAAATCCGCATCATCAAACACAATATCATCAATTGTGTTATTGGACATTTCATATATTGTATCAATTTCTTTTGCGTGCGTTTCGGTCTCGAATGTTTCCATACAACATCCAAGGTATCATGTTAAAGGGGGTAAATCAAGTTCGGAGGCTCTACGCCCAATTAGTCCGCATGTTTGAAAAGGGGGGAAATCAAGTTTAGAGGCTCTACGCCCAATTAGTCCGCATGTTTGAAAAGGGGGCAAATCAAGTTCGGAGATTTAACGTCAAACTAGTCCGCATGTTTAAAAAAGGGGGAAATCAAGTTTAGAATGACGAACGTGCCTGCGAAGCTGCAATAGCAAGTTAATGTATGCGAACAGGCATTAGTTTTCAAACATCTAACTCTTTTTGGAGAAAAACTCTTTAACTTTATTATAATATTTTGTTCCGAATTCTTTTGTTTTGCTGCACCATTTATGGCAAGGCTCCGTAATTTTGTCGGACTTTCGCAAGAAATCTTTTAATTTCCCGTCCTTTAACTTTCCGACAACATTGGCTTTATGTGCATAACCTAAAGCCCCGATTATAACTACCGCAGCGGCGGCAAGTTTTGCCAAACTTCCTAAAAACGGTATGCCATCATCATGGTCTCTACCTTTAAAACAGACCTTATCAGGAGCTTGTTCCGGGACGGCATTATATCTGGGCTGCGGTGATAATTCCGTTTTCCCTGTTTTAGCAATACTTCCTGCTGATTCTCCGCCCATAAATGATACATTATTCATAACGAACCTCCCGGTTTTTACCTTCTATTACATGAAAAACAAATTATCGGTAAAAATTGCCTTTTTGTTACAAAAATGTTACATTAAGGAATTTCGTTTATATTCCAACTGTTTTTGAATACATATTTGTGAAATTATATCAACATCGGCTTCAGGTAAATTGAGAAAATGAAACGAAGCTTTATAAATTCCGTCATCGTTGTCGGTTCTTACCAACTCCGCTTTTGCTTTAACACTTTTGGGGCTAAAAAGTAAATCAATAATGACAGGCTCTATGGTATCAATCTTTCTTTCCAGCTCCAATCTTACTCCGTTTGCGGAAATATCGTGAGTTTTACAAGGCAGAATTATATTTTTTCCGTTTTCTTTAAACGATAAAATAGCGTCCTCTCTTAATCTTACCCTAAAATATTCCCGATTTTGTTGGTATTCAAGTCCTTGAGGGGTTTTTAGTGCAAAAAATACATACGGCTCGTTAATTTCTATAAATTTAAGCGTTGTTGTCGTGCGATAGAGCCCGTTATCACAAATAAAACTGAGCATAACCTCTTGAGGAGTTTTTATTGAGCACTCTTCTTCAAATTTTGCACAGGCAAAAATTTCGCGTTCTCCCATTTGCTTAATTGCCGCTTTTTTACAGTGAGTAACGTCATTATTATCCTTGTAAACAATTTTTATGTAATTTATGCCGTTAAGACTCAGATTGAATTTCATCGTACTTGTATTATAACAGATTTTGAGCCAAAATAATATTTATGAAGGGTATCATTTTCGATTTTAACGGAACATTGTTTTGGGACTCTAAGCTTCACTATGATGCTTGGAGGGAATTTTCAAAGGAATTAAGAGGATTTGAGTTTACCGATTCCGAAATGCGTGAAAAAATGTTCGGGCATACCAATTTTGACATTATAGAATACGCAATCGGCAAAAAACCTTCAGACGAATTGGTTGAGAAGTATGCAAAAGAAAAAGAAGCTTTGTATAGAAAACGCTGCCTGCTTGACAGGGAAAATTTCAAACTTGCTCCGGGAGCTGTCGAATTTTTAAATTTTTTAAAAGAAAATGATATTCCGAGAACAATTGCTACAATGTCCGAATGGGATAATGTTGAATTTTACATTAAAGAGTTTCACCTGAAAAAATGGTTTGATTTGGATAAAATAGTTTATTCTGACGGTAAAATTCCCGGTAAACCTGCCCCTGATATTTTTCTCATAGCTGCCGAAAGAATTGGTTTACCGCCTTCCGATTGCGTTGTTATAGAAGACGCTCTTGCGGGGATTAAGGCAGCAAAATCCGCGGGGATTGGAAAAATCATTGCAATAGCTTCACTGGAACCTGTCGAATTTTATCAACAAATTGACGGAGTCAGCCAGATTATCAAAAACTTTGATGAAATTGACAAATGTATATTTAATTTACGCACACCATCTTGCAATGCCGTTAATTAGTGCAGCACCTGCTGCGAAACCTAATCCTATTCCGGCACCTGCTGCAAATGCTTTCCCCGGATTTGTAAAGCAGCTGTTAAAATGACAATGCGGATAAAATCCAAAGCCGAACGGATTGAAACCGAGAGGTCCGCATCCAAACATATTGTATCCAAACGGTCCGCAACCGGGTCGAAATATAACTTTATTATTGCTGTGGAAATTAATAATAGTCATTTTTAATCCTCGTTCTATCCCTTATATATATAAAAGAAATAAAGAGTAAAAAATTGCCTTTTCTTTACAAAAGTTTACAAACAATATTGCAAAAAGAGTGTGACTTTTAATTTTGAGTTAATTCATATATCGTGATAATATGTTTGTATGTTAAAGAAAACAGTGCTCGGGTTGATATTTTTATATCAAAAAATTTCTTCTCTGACTCCTCCGAGGTGCAGATTTTATCCTACCTGTTCCGAGTATACGAAACAGGCGATAGAGAGATACGGAGTTATTCGCGGCTCTTGGTTGGGGGTTAAGAGGATATGCAGGTGTCATCCTTTAAATGAGGGCGGGTATGATCCTGTACCGGAGGAAGTATGATTATTATATTTTCGGGAAAGCAGTATTCCGGCAAAGATACTGCGGCAAAAATATTAATGGAAGCTATGCCTGATTTCAGGCGTTGTGCGATGGGCGACATAATAAAAATAGAATATGCCAAGAGGCATAATTTGACTTATGAAGAGATTGAGGCTGACAAAGTCAAATACAGGCAGGGGCTTATTGATTTAGGCAATTGGGGCAGAGAGCAGAGTCCGAATTATTGGCTTGAAAAAATTATTGCACAGGAAGGTAATATTGTAGTCACTGATGTGCGGATTAAACATGAATATGAGATTTTTAAAGCCGCAGGTGCCATATCAATAAGGGTTGAGGCTTCTCGTGAAATCAGAGAAGCAAGAGGCGGAAAGCTTATTGGTGAAAATGATGTTACAGAAGTCGATTTAGACGATGTTCGGGACTGGAACTTTCTACTCGACAATAACAAGGATTACGAAACATTGAGAAAAAATGTTTTAAAAATTGTTGAACAAATACGTTAAGCATTTATAACCTCCTTTTGTTGTATATTTTGTGCGATTAATTCGGAGTTTTTGGGGTAAATGATTCTGTTAACACCGCTTCCCATCAAGCTGAATACGCCGCCTGCGACGGCACCGTATATTAAGCTTTTTACGCCTGAGAATAACATTGCAGTGAGAGCCATGGAAGTCCCGATACCTGCTATTGCGGGGAAACCTGCGGTAATAGCGTTTGAAATCCGTTCTTCTTTTGTATTTGCGGTACTTACGGCAATACCGCTCAGTCCTACCATTGCAAGTCCTGATAATATATCTGTCGGGGCTCCGCCAATCATCAAATCACGTTTTTTGTCAAAATATCCGACTGTTTCGCTGTAATTGGCTTTGTGCAAAGACTTATCGGCTTTTTTAAGCCTTTTACCCAGCAATATTGCTTCGTCTTTACTCAGATATGGGGTAAGTATGTCATATACTTCATTGAATTTTCCCTTAGTGCCCTGTATATTTCCAACCAGAGAGCTTACGGTTTCTTGCCCTTCTTTTTCCAGTTTGTTACGCTGCGGCATCAATATATCTTCTGCCCAAAAGGATAGGTTTTCCTTAATGGTTTTCTTACGGCTTCCGTTGCCTTTCCAGAGGTCTTGGGCATATTTTTTGTAGCGTGGTTTCAGGTCGGATTCAAGATTTCCCATGAGTTTTTCCTGAGCTTTCAAGCGTTCCATCGTTTTGGGTGCGGAAAAATATTCTCTTGCAGTTTTTATTTCCTGTAATTTTTGTTCAAGCAGTCTTTGTTTGTCTGCGGGCAGTTTGTTCTTATAATATACTGCCAAATCTTCAAACGCATCAAGTTTATGTGAGGCTTGTCTGTAGTTATTAATAACGGTTTTTTTACTTATGCTGTCAAACCAGTTTGTAAGTGATTTATGTATGCGTGACATCGGGTATCTGAAACCAGCATCACATTTTTGCAATATATTTCTCAGAGTGTTATTTTTAACCTTGCCGAATGTTTTCTTTTCTGTACAAAGCCACTTAAAGCCGATATCTTTTCCGGCATTCAGAGTATTGGTAAACTGGAAGGTATCACCAACACCTTTCCAAAATTTGGACATTGCATTAAAGAATTTGCTTTTAACCGTGCTGTTTTCGTTTTTTCTGGCTTCGGTTCCGGCTTTATGTGACATCATCTTTAATTTATTTATCAACTTTCCTGAAAATTTCGGGTTAAGAAGGGCAACCAACCCTGACAGGACAAGTACGGAACTTCCTACTGCTATTGCAGTTTTATGCGATGTTTTCTTCTCGTTTTTTTCTTCTGTTTTAATAAATGTGTCTACGGTGTTGTTAATAACACCTTCAACTTTTTCTATCGGTTTGGCAAGTATAGGCGTGTCAGAAGAGTTATTCCTAAAATTTATATTGGAATAATGTTTATAATTCATGTTGTTATAGTTTTCAAAAGACATGAAAATATTACCTTCCTAAACCTGCTACATGAATATAAAGTATATTTTACGGAAAAAATTGCTAAAATTTCAGATTTTATTAAGCTATGTTAAGGTTATAATTATAAAAGATATGACAAAGGAATTTACAAAAATATTTTGGCAGGCTGTTCTTGTCGGGATTTTGACGGGTTTATCCGTTGTTTTGTTTCGGCTTGGAATTGAGAATATTTTTGATTTTGTGATGAGCAGCATATATTCTCACACTTTGTTATTTATACTGACAACCACTTTGGGCGGATTGTTATCGGGAATTTTGGTGTACAAATTTGCCCCTGAGACTTCGGGAAGCGGGATTCCGTATGTTAAAACGGTATTACTGCGAAGCGGAAAACTTATCAGGGTAAGGACAATTTTTATTAAGTTTTTTGCGGGGATTATTGGAATAGGTACCGGACTTTCTTTGGGCAGAGAGGGTCCGAGTGTACAGTTAGGTGCCGGTGTAGGTTCTTTTGTAGGAAAGATTTTTCACTTAAACGGCAATAATAAGAATAAACTTATAGCCTCCGGGGCGGGTGCTGCCATCGGTGCTACGTTTAATGCTCCGATTGCGGGGGCACTTTTCGTGTTGGAAGAATTGGTTCACAAATTTACCCCGACACTGCTCTTCCCGGTGCTTGTAGCAACAGTAACCGCTGCAACAGTCGCAGAGTACTTTTTCGGCAATAATCCCGCTTTTGGGATTTCGCTTGCACCGATAAAGATTGATTTAAATATTGTAATTGTGTGTATAGTTCTCGGTATTGCCGCAGGAGCGATAGGAGTGTTATTTTCAAAGACAATATTCTTTTTGGACGGTGTGTATTCCAAAATTAAAATTCCCAATTATTTTAAACCTGCCATTGCGGGATTAATTACGGGGCTGATTGGTCTTGCCGTTCCTTTTGTCCTTTCATCAGGCAATAACTGTATCAGTATATTAACGGATAACGGGTTTCCGATAAAGGCTGTTTGTATTATTTTTATTCTTAAATTTTTTGTAACTCCGATATGTTTTTCATCCGGGGCGGCAGGCGGAATTTTTCTTCCTATGTTAATGTTGGGTTCGTTTCTCGGATATATTACGGGCTTTACATTCAATAATTTTGGCTTTGACCTGAATCTTGCATCAATAGCGTCCTTCGGAATGGCGGGTTTTCTGGCTTCTGTTGCTCGAACTCCGATTACCGCAGTTGTTATGGTTTTTGAAATGACGGGCGGATACGGTTGTATTTTGCCGCTTATGCTGACTGCAGCAGTAGCGGACTTGACTGCCGAGAGGTTTAACCATAAACCGATTTATTCCATATTGGCGGTTAACCAGTATAAGAAGCTCAATTCTACTGTGTCTAAGGAAGCTCTGGTTAAGGATGTTATGTCTGAGAGGGTAAGGGTTTTCAAAAATGATGCGGATATTGCAGAAATTTTGGCTACGATGCGTGAAGAGGGACATCGTGCTTATCCCGTCGTAGATGATAAAAACAGACTTGCGGGAATTATTACGGGCTCCGATATAGAAGATGCTCTTATTGATTCCGATATGAAAAATGCAAAGGTCAACAGAATTTTGGATACATCACCTGTAGTTGTTTATCCTGATGAAAGTATTTTTGTCGCATACTATCGGCTTCATGAAAACTCGACCGAGTGGGCTGTTGTTACGGATAAAAAACGCAGGGTTCTGGGTATTGTAACCAGAAGGGATATTCTCGGTTGCTAGCGTGAGAGCTTCTCTTTAATCATCTTCATCTCTTCTCTTGTCAGATAGGATGAAAATTTTATAAATTCCCGCATTGCGTCTTCATGAGAATATTGCTTACGCTCTACTTTTTGCAGCCATTCTCTTACTTCTCTTGTTATCATATCGGTGTAAACCTCAAAACCTCTTTTCCGTTCAGTTTTATTATATCATTCCACATATTAGCGGGGCGTGTCCATATATCGCCTTTTTCCGTATTTTGGTAAACAACCATATCTTCACCCGTCTCGGAGTGTTTGGCAAGGGCAAGGACTTTATATATATTTCCTTTATAATGTCTGTATGTTTTATTGACCTCTATTTCCCGCATAACTATATAATTATATCATCAATAATTCTGGCGATTAATTTTATTTTTTCCAAATCAAAATTTTGTAATTTATTATATATATAATGGGAGATAAAATAAAGCGTTTTATTGATTGTTATTTACCTGTTACAACTTGTAATTTAAGATGTCATTACTGTTATATAACACAACGCAGAGAATTCTCTGCCTCACTCCCGGTTTTTCTGATTTAACTTATGCTGATATTAGAAATCGTGTTTGTACTGATGGCAGTGAATGGCTGAAACCTAAGGTTAAAGAATTTTTGAGTTCCAAACTTAGCGAAACAAACGAGGAATACAGCAGATTCAAAAAAGCCGGACTTTGGGCGGAAAACTTCGCGAATAAAGTATTTTCCGTTAAAGATGTATACTCAAACGGGGTTAAACATAAGAAAATAAATTTTTTAGGCTTAAAATTCGGCTTTAAGAAATAAAAGTTGCGGGTGAGCTTTGCTCAGCAAAAATTTATATAATGTGGTTTATCTCATTATCCTTTCTTAAATATAAAAAACACTGCTAATATGATAAATACAAATCCTACCAAATAGTTCCATTTGAATTCTTCTTTTAAGTACCAAACGGAAAAGAATGTAAATACAGTAAGAGTAATAACTTCCTGTATAGTTTTTAACTGCACGGCATTATAGCAATTGTAACCGATTCTATTGGCAGGAACCTGAAAACAATATTCAAAAAATGCGATACCCCAACTTGCAAGAATAACAATGACAAGCGGCAGGCTTCTGAACCTGAGATGTCCGTACCAGGCAAATGTCATAAAAATATTTGAAATAAGCAATAATATTATTGGTGCAATGTGTCTCAGCATATTTATATTCTATGTAAAAAAAAATTTTATTCAAAACGCAAAATTTATATTTAGGAGTTTTAATAAGGATATATTATAAAAGAATAAAAGGTAAATATATGCGTGTATCAAATTCTATCAATCAGCCTAATTTTAAAAGTGTGAGTTTATTACAATTTCCGAAAGAGATATTTTCCAACCCGAATAATTTAGAAAAATGCTCGGCTCAGGTTTATAAAGAACTGGCAAAGGCTTCCGGTATAAAGACAGGATATAAATTGAATAATATTCTTGCTGCATTCGGTATTGGTAAAAAAAATCTGCATAAGTTTGATTTACGTATGGAATACCCTTCTTATTTTCATTCCAAAACGGCATTGCAAAAAAACGGAGATTATTCGATATCATGGCTTTCAAGCAATATGAATGTTCCCGTAAAAGATGCTATAGATAAAGATTATCATTCATTTTTTGTCTTAACCAAAGAACACAAAGACAAAATGCTGGATTTTTATAAAGCAGATAACAGAATACAAATAGTACGTGAATATTCTCTGAGGGCACTTTATAAATATAAAAGTAAAGATATGCAAGAACTCTTTGCTGCTGCACATATAGGAAATGTGATAGATAAGTTTTTTGAGAAAGTAATTGGTAATGCGGAGATACATAGGTTTCAACTGAACAGTTTAGATGAGATTAAGAACATTGCTCCAAAACTAAATTTTTAAAATTCAGTTTTTTGTTGGGTTCCACCCGCCCTGCAAGTTACTCTGTATGGTGAAAAAGGGGTAAATCAAGTTCGAAGACTCCACGCCAAACTACTCCGCTTGTTTAAAAAAGGGGGTAAATCAAGTTTGGGGGGTTAACGCCCGACTGCAAGCGGCAGACTAAAGTCTACCCTATAATGCTTAAGTCTCGTTGATGAGAAAAATGTGCTAAGCAAGGTTGGGTGAAAACCAACAAATAAATTTCATGTCATTGCGAGGACGATTAGTCCGAAGCAATCCAGCCAATTAATAACTAATATATTTTAATTTAAAATACAGAAATACAAATCCTGCCAATCGGGATTATTCAATTCGATTAATTCAAGTTTTGATTTTCTATTACCACCTTTAAGTTGTTTCTCACGAGCTATCGCAGAATTAATATTTGCATAAACTTCATAATACCCTAATTTATCAACCCCATATTTTTGAGTAAAGCCTTCAACTAT